>PCSS01000224.1 GCA_002771395.1 Bacteroidetes bacterium CG23_combo_of_CG06-09_8_20_14_all_32_9
GGTCTTGTATTTCAAGCGGGTTTGCTGTTAGTTTGCGATATTCATTTCGTTTGCGGAAAATATTACAAGCCAAATACAGAGCTTTCCTGAACGAATCGGGTGATGCCAGATTTTTATCAACAATATCGTAAGCGGTTCCATGAGCGGGTGAAGTACGAACAATTGGCAATCCTGCTGTAAAGTTCACGCCGTTTTTAAAAGTTAATGATTTAAATGGAATTAGCCCTTGGTCGTGATACATTGCAAGAACAGCATCGAATTTTGAATAATTTCCGGCACCAAAAAATCCGTCGGCTGAATAAGGTCCTAAAGCCATAATTTTTTCGTCGCGTGCACCTTTTATTGCAGGAATAATTTCTTCTGATTCTTCTCTGCCTATTAAACCGTTTTCCCCCGAATGAGGGTTTAAACCCAAAACAGCAATTCTTGGGAGGCTAATACCAAAATCCTCAATTAACGAGCGGTTCATAATTCTTAATTTCTGAAGAATTTTGTGCGCTTTAATGTTTGCAGCAACTTGCGAAACAGGTATATGTCCAGTAACTACACCTACTCTCATAACATCGCTTACCATAAACATTAAAACCTGCTCCGCTTTATATTTTTGTTGAAGATATTCGGTGTGTCCTGCAAAATTAAAATCTTTCGACTGAATGTTTTGTTTGTTAATTGGTGCAGTAACCAAAACATCAATTTCGCCTTTGTACAAAGCGTTTACAGCATACTGAAGCGCATCAAAAGCGGCTTTTCCACCTTCGGGAGTAGATTTTCCGGGGTCAACTTTTATTTCTGCACCTGTGCAATTAATTATGTTGGCTCTTTTGGGATTCGCTTCACGTGGGCTACGGATTTGATTAAAACTAAAGTTCTCAATATTAAGAGCCTTACGATGATACGAAGCAACTTTTGATGAACCGTAAACAATGGGAGTGCATATTTCGTTAATTCTTGGGTCGCTAAGGCATTTTAAAATAATTTCGTAACCAATGCCGTTAATGTCGCCTTGAGTTATGCCGACAACTATTTTTTTTTCACTCATTTTATATAATTACTATTTTTAAAAATATGGGCAAAAATAGTAAAAAGTCCCTAATTCCAAGTTTCAAATCTTAAATTTCAAAGAAAAAAAACATAACAAATTACAAATGATTTTAGGATTGAAATTTTGGGCTTACATTTTTGAAAATCTTTGACTTTACCGACAGATAGTGTCTGTCTGTAATATGTAAAATATAAATCGAAGCGTCATTGCGAGGGAAGGATTGACCGAAGCAATCTCCTTATAACTCATTGTTTATTAATAAATTTAGATTGCTTTACCCTGTCAGATAGTTTTAAAAAAAAGCGAACAATAAAAGAGCTATTATCTAACAGGGTGAACTCTTTCACACAAGCCAACCCTTCAGTTACCAATGACGACATTATGGACAGATTCTAATTAGATTTTTTTACAAATTTTTCAAAAAACTGTTCATCCTTAGTACTAACTTTTACCAAATATATTCCAGCATCAAGGTTTGCTACCGATATTGTTTCATTTGCAGATAAATGTTCCGGTTTTATTGAAAATACTGTTTTTCCAGTTAAATCAAGAATTGTAATTGTGTAATTTGAGTTTAATGTTTTTCCGAAACTTAAATTTAAAATATTGTTGCAAGGATTTGGGTAAATTTTAAAGTTTGTGAAATTATTATTTACACTTTTTACGTTCAAAGTACTACTGCAACCATCAATATTCTGATAATTATACCATGCAATAATTTTATCTACATCGGCTTCGTTATTGGCAATCCACTCGGGTTGGGCACCGCTGAATAAACGCGACCATACAAAGGCTAAATCGTAAATTACAGTTTCATTTGGTTCTAATGTAAAGGGACCGGAACTCATTACTCCACGTAAATCGTAAGGTGGACCGGATTGCCACCATTCAGGTTGAGGAACACCATTTGTACCCCAACCATAAGGGTCGCTGGTTCCGGGAAACATATAATGGGCAGGTGTTGAGCCACCGTAACCGGTACCTCCGTATGTAAAAGGACTGCCATCTGCCCATTTTCCGGTTAAGTAATTATAATATTCCAATGCAATATTAGGATCACCCATTGCTCCTGAAGAATTTCTAAAATATGTAAAATTTGACATAGTTATAGTTTCTCCAATTTCATCAATAATACTATCCCTGTCGTTATCAATTCCATCACCAGCATCAGCAAGCGGACCATTTAATTGAACAATTGCCTGCACAGGCGGGAATGTGCCATAAGTTTGTCCGTTTCCATCACCATCAATTGAATCGCCATTATAAAAATACATTGAATTTTGTTTTACATTACAGCCAATGTAATCATCTCCATAATATCCTAAATCTCCATCAGTCCAAAAACCAAAATAAGTATTATGATATGTTTTCTGAGATAAATTATGAATTTCGTACCGCAAAAATGTAGTATTTGTTAAAGCGTTTAATGTGTCATTTGTTGGAGTCGGATTATATGCCCAGGCATAAACATGAGCTTCTATTCCAAAAGGTAAACCATTAGTTTCGGTATGTGGTTTTAAACTATCGTTCATAACCCACCAAAGCATTTGGTCGCCTTTAATGCACGGGTAATCGCCATCATAAGGATTGTAAATACCATTGTTATTATTATCAAAATATGGAGCTTGATTTGGATTGCAAGATGAAGATGCGGGCCAATTAATTATTGAAGCAGGTATTGTGTAACCTGTCATATTTCCTGTAGAAAAATGCCAGATAAAATTATCAATATCTGTTTTGTTTATTTTCCAGATATAATTGAAACTGTCTGACGGACAATTTACCGAACCGGGGAAAAAATCATCACCAATACTATATCTACCTGCGGCTAAATGTAACGAATTGTTAGGGTCTAAACCGCCAACCCAAAAGGCAGAAGCAAAAAGCGATGTTTTACCGCTTCCTTTAGGAACTTCATAATTTGCTGTACTTACAAAATCCCAAAACAAGCTGTTGTAACTTGAAAAAGGTGATCTTACATTATTTATATCTAAAGTTTCATTAAATTTTGCTTTGTAAATTAAAACATCATCAATCTGAATGTCGTCTTTATCTGATTTTGTTAGATATACAGTAAACACTAATTCTGCTGAAATTGTTGATGTTGGTGTATATTGGGCAGAACGATAAATCCATCCTAAAGTGTCAATCATTCCACCACCTCCTATAGTTGTAACATTGATTGCAAGGGAAATAATGCCATGTCCTCTCACCCAATAGGAAACAAAGTAAGTGAATCCGGAATCCAATGTAATTGC
>PCSS01000010.1:0-243 GCA_002771395.1 Bacteroidetes bacterium CG23_combo_of_CG06-09_8_20_14_all_32_9
GTAGGATATTTTCTTTTTTTTGCATATCCGTTTTTCAACGAGAGTTATCCAACGGGGTTAATGGGTGTTCTTAAATCAATTTATTTTTTAATTGACTCGTTATAATATTTATCAGTTGACGAATTTACCATTACTTATTGAGAGCATACGATTGTTTACCCTGTTAGATAATCGCTCTTTTATTGTTCGTTCTTTTTTTAAACTATCTAACAGGGTAAACTATTTTTTAGCAATTTTGAAAGA
>PCSS01000010.1:251-3424 GCA_002771395.1 Bacteroidetes bacterium CG23_combo_of_CG06-09_8_20_14_all_32_9
TTTTCTGAAAAAAAAGCGGGGTCAAAAATTATGGCTCCGCTTTTAATATTTATAAATGATAGTATTAAACTGTCATCTTATCATAAACATCCATAACTTCTCTAACAGCTTTAGCCGACTTTGCTACCAATTGTTTTTCGTCATTGTTCAATTTAAGTTCGATAATTTTTTCGATACCATTTTTACCAAGAACAACCGGAACGCCTAAATAAATATCCTTTAAGCCATATTCGCCCTGTAGCCATGCACAAACTGGGAATACACGATGCTGGTCTTTTGCAACAGCTTCAACCATTTGAGATACAGCGGCTCCTGGTGCATACCATGCTGAAGTACCAAGTAATTGAACAATTTCGCCACCGCCTTTTTTGGTTCTTTCAATTATTGCATCCAATTTATCTTTAGCAATAAGTTCGGTTATGGGAATTCCTGAAACAGTTGTGTAACGCGGCAGTGGTACCATTGTATCGCCATGTCCGCCCATAATAATTGTATTAATTTCTTTGTAAGATATATTTAATGCTTCGGTTAAAAACATTTTATATCTTGCAATATCTAAAATACCTGCCATTCCGAAAACTTTTTTAGAATCAATTTTTGCAGTAAGATATGCAACGTAAGTCATTACATCAAGTGGATTTGCAACCACAAGAATAATTGCGTTAGGTGAATACTTTACGCAATTTTCAGTAACACTTCTTACAATACCTGCATTGGTTGAAATTAAATCATCGCGGCTCATTCCGGGTTTACGCGGAACACCGGAAGTAATAACAACTATGTCGGAATTTGCAGTTCTTGCATAATCATCAGTTACGCCAATTACTCTGCTGTCGTACATATCAATTGGTCCGGCCTGCCAAATATCAAGAGATTTACCTTCGGCAAGACCTTTTTTTACATCAAGTACAACAACTTCATTAGCTATCTCCTTATGAGCAATTTCTATTGCACATGTTGCGCCAACATTACCGGCGCCTATTACTGTTATTTTCATTTTTATTTAATTTTAAATTTGTTTATTAAGCATTTGCAGGAATAGATACTATCTTTTTGTATCCGGCAGTAGGCAGAGACTTCGGACGGGTGATAGCATAACCCATAGCTCTTGCAACAATAGCTTGCGAACAAATACCCAAAGCACGCGATACACTAAATAGAACTGTGTAATAGCTAAATTCTTTTAATCCATAATGATATAATAAACCACCGGAACCAGCATCAACATTTGGCCATGGGTCTTTAATCTTTTGAACTTGTGTAAGAACAGTAGGCACAACTTCAAAAACTCTTGCAACAGTTTGGAAAACCGGGTCATTTGACATATATTGCTTGCCAAATGCAAGGAAAGCAGCATAACGCGGGTCAGTAATTCTTAATACAGCATGACCATATCCGGGAACTACTTTACCTGAATTAAGGGTTTCCCAAGCATACTGTTCTAATTGTTCTTTAGATGGAGCGCCATTAAATTTTTTCATGGTGTCTAAAATCCAACCTAAACATTCCTGATTTGCAAGCCCGTGAAGTGGTCCGGCTAATCCGTTTAATCCGCCCGAAAGTGAATAGTATAAATCGGATAGAGCAGAATTTATTGTTGCTGCAGAATATGCACTTACATTTCCGCCCTCGTGGTCGCTATGTAATGTTAAATATAACCTCATTAATTTAGCAAACTCATCGTTGGGGTTGGGTAAACCAAGCATGTGAACATAGTTACCTGCCCAATCGGCATTTTTATCCGATTCAATTCTTTGTCCTTTGTTAAATCTTTTTCTGTAAACATAAGCTGCAATAGCCGGAAGTTTTGCAATAATATTCATTGCATCTTCATAAGTTGCATCCCAATATTCGTCTTTTTTTATGCCTTCTGCATATCTTTTTGCAAAAACCGATTCGTGCTGCATAACAAGAACTGCCGTATTAAACATTGTCATTGGGTGCGAATCGGCAGGCATAGAATTTAATACACTCCAAACATAATTGGGAACTACTTCTCTTGTTTTTAATTCATGCTGAAGGTCTTTTAGTTCAGTAGCATCGGGCAACTGTCCGGTTAAAAGCAGGAAGAAAATTTCCTCCGGTAATTTATCGGTAATGGTTTTAAGCTCATGACCCCTGATAATTAACCCTTTATCGGGTGGAACTTCAGATGTGTCGCAAACAAGACCTTTTACCCCGCGTAATCCGCCATACGCCTGTGCCAATGTTACCTGAGAAACAATTTTGTCGCCATTTTCTTTTAAAAGTTTGGCGATTTCCGCTTTCTCTTGCGGAAATTTTGAACGAAGTTTTTCTTTTAGAAGTGACATAAAATTAATTTTTAGTTGTTAATAAAAAATTGATTATTTAAAATAAAAAAATTGCCATTTATTGTTATTAATCAAATATGGATTAATAATAAATTTTGACATTTCAAAGTTAAAATTATTTTTACAAAAATCACAAATATTTTTATTAATTATTTTCATCTTGAAAATTGCAATTTTTTAAATAAAATTTATACGTTAAATTTTAATAAATATATTTTGCATGTAACAGAATAATAGCACAATATAAGATATAATTAAATAAAACTTTTTACATACTAATAATAAAAGTTTTATTTCTTTATGTTCAATAACACATAACAATAATCAAAATAGAATAATACGTTGATTCAAAGATAATTTAAGAATATATTTTATAAATATTCTTAAATAAATGCAGATAAATTTAAAGCGTTATCAGGTATTTTCTTTGTAAAAACTTTTCCTTTTACAAACATTTCAGCAAGTTTTTTTGAGGCTTTTTCCGTATCTGAAAGAAAGGTTAATGGATTAAAAATTATAAAACCATCTTGTTCAGTCAAATGCTGTTTTTCAAGAGAAAATAATAATATTTTTCCTGATATAAGTGAATGAATTAACTGATTGCGAAGTGATTCATACAAAAAATCATTTCTGTTAATTGCGGCATACCTTCCGCCTAATAGTTTTTCAAAAGCGATTTTAAATCTTGCTTTTGATTGCTTTGGCGATTTTAAGGGTTTTTTGTCAAAAAAGCCCCCCATTATTTCAATACCAATAGTAAGCACCATTACAGCAGATATATATGATTTTTGTTCAATCAGTTTTTTTGCATGCTGAACAATAAAAACATTAATAAATTTGATGGGTTGCATAATTAGAGTT
>PCSS01000394.1:0-1796 GCA_002771395.1 Bacteroidetes bacterium CG23_combo_of_CG06-09_8_20_14_all_32_9
AATTCGAAATTCGTTGTTCTATTGTTCGTTATTCATTTTTCTAATATTAGTGCCATTACCTTTTCAAAGGGGGAAAATCAGATAATTTTATTCGAATACAAATGAACCAAATTTAATGCTTTTGCCATCCTGAGCGTAGGTTACGTAACGTTTACCCACTTTGTCAATAAGTCTTGGAACTATTACAAATTTTGCATCTTCATTTTTAAACATGGAGTATTTTTCGTAACTTCCATCACTGTACAAAGTAACAATAACTGGATGTCCTTTAGGGGGTAACACGGGGTTATTTTTAAGTTCTTTGGTTTTTTCGGCTACTTTGTTTTGTAGGTTTGACCTGTTATCGTTATAAATTATTTTTAGTTTATTGGCATCAACAAAAGTAGCAATTGAATGATAATAACCATTATCGTCGGAACTGTTTTGATTTTTAGGAATACGGATTTGCCAATCTAATACACCTTCCTTTGTTACACCACAAACCAAAAGGTCGTTATAAAAGTAGTAATCAACTCTGGTTTTCTGTTTTGTTCCGGGTGTAGTAATAATTGTAAAGGTAGTATATTCCTGTTCGGCAATAAATGCGAATCCTCCATTTTCAAAAAAGACCATATTGCGTATCACGTAATTAAAATATTGGTCGGGGGTTTCGCCGTTACGTTTCTGGCTAAATTCAGCAGAAAGTTCATTGCTGAAAAGTTTAATGGATTTTTTAGGATCCATAATATCGGCTTTAAGTATGCGTGGATTAATTTTACAGAAAAACGAACCCGAAAACTCATTGGCAATTTTTACGGTCTTGTTGGCAAAAAATCCGGTAATAACAATGTCATCATTTTTATCAAGACCAAAAATTATATTAGTAGGAATATATTTACTAACAGTAATAGGGAATGGATGAAATTCTTTTCTCTTAACGGTATAAATCATCATAATATATTCATAAGTCAATCCGGTTGTCGCTTTCTTTTTATTAACAACGGTTTCGGCTTTAATAAGCATACAAACATCGCCTGCTTTAGAAATTTTACTTTGAATTACTTCAAACGAGCGTCCTTTTAATGGTAATTCGAGTGAAGCATTAAATTCTTCAATTAAGTCGGGATTAATAATTTTGTAAGTAAATGGTTCGGCATTATACTGGGCAAAAGTGTTGTGAAAATTCAGCATAATATTACCGTCACCGGTAAGTTGAAATTTAAATCTGTCTGTATTTGAATTACTTATCGGAATACTTCCAATTTCTTTGGGTTTATTTTTAAGGAACCCTTCATTATTCAAATATGATACATACAATACGTTACGACTTCCATTTGAAGCTGACGAAAAAAGTATAATTTTACCATTAAGATAAAAAATATTTTCGTAGTGTGTAGGATTTCCGCTAACAGTTGGCATAATAACCTGATTGGAAGATTCACGGCTATTTGTGGTTGTTGAGTAATACTCAAGCCATAAATTTTCTTCGTTTATGCCAATAATTCCCTGGCTGCGAATCACAAAAAAGCCATCTTTATCGGAACCGATAATTTTTTGATACCAATTATTTTTAGAAAGCAGGTTAGTTTCACCCCAATCCATTTCAAGGGTTTGAGATAACAAGTTTAAACCCGTGAAAACAAAACTTAACAAAACAAAAAATTTAATAGCCTTCATAGTTAAAAAATTTTAGAGTTAAAATATTTAAAAAATTTTACAAAAGTATAAAAAATCTGGAATAAATATCATTTTAAAAAAAAACGGCATTTTTTTTTGAGCATTTATGCCGAAGATAATTTGATATTATTAGTTATTAA
>PCSS01000394.1:1837-5290 GCA_002771395.1 Bacteroidetes bacterium CG23_combo_of_CG06-09_8_20_14_all_32_9
ATGTTTTTAACAGGACAAAAGGATTATTTAACGGGATAAACCAAGTTTCGTTTGAGAATAACCATTCAACAATTTTTGTTGGCAAGCTGTCCGCATGCTGCATCAATATCTCCGCCCATGCTTCTCCTGATTTTAACATTCATTTTTTTTTTGCGAAGCATTTTCAAAAAAAAATCTGTTTTGGCAGAAGTTGACTTTTTAAAAGGTAGCCCTTCCACATAATTATACTCAATAATGTTTACCTTACTTGCCATGCTACTGCAAAAATTTATTAATGCTTTTGCATCATCGGCAGAATCGTTAATTCCATTTAACAGCAGGTATTCAAAAGTAACTTTCTGTTTTAGCTTTGATGTGTAATATTTTAGCGCTTCGCTAACACTTTCAAGCGGGTATTTGTTTTCTACCGGCAAAAGTTCATGGCGAATATCGGATTTTACTGTGTGCAACGAAAGAGCAAGATTTATTTTAATATTATCATTTGCCAATTGCTTAATTTTATCGGGAATACCTGCTGTAGAAAGAGTTATTCGTTTATACGACCAGCCCATTCCTTTTTCAGAAGTAATCCTGTTTATTGCCGAAATCACATTTTCGTAATTTAAAAGAGGCTCTCCCATTCCCATAAATACAATGTTTGTTAAAGGATTATCGTATTGTTTTTTTGCTAATTCTGACAATAAAAAAACCTGGTCGTAAATTTCCCCTGCCGATAAATTACGGCTGAATCCGAATTTACCGGTGGCACAAAATTTACAGCCAAGTGCACAACCAACCTGTGACGAAATACAAGCAGTAATTCGTTTGCCGGAAGGAATTAGCACGCCTTCAACCATAAGATTATCATAAAGTGTAAAGACAACTTTAATAGTCATATCCTTAGATATTTGTTGAGTTTCGATACGTACTGTATCAATAAAAAAGTTTTGTGAAAGTAAGTTGCAAAGATTTTGCGATAAATTTTTCATTTGATTAAACGAAGTAACTCTGAATTTCCATAACCAATAAAGAATTTGATTAACACGAAAAGGCTTTTCACCGTGAATTACAAGAAATTCAATAATAGTGTTTTCGGTTGCTGAACGTATATTTTGCATCATTCAAAATTAAAAAAACTTAATAAGTTTTGAAAAGTTTTGAAATTTAATTTAATATTGCAAAATATTTACGGAAGTTAAACTATCATTTTTAGCAAAATGACAAATAAGTTGCTCATATTATTTACCGCCTTATTTATAGCTTTTACAAGTTTAGTAAAAGCCGATGAAGGCATGTGGATTTTGTCGCTTATAAATAAAAATTATGACGACATGAAACATCAGGGATTTAATCTTACCCCCGACGATGTTTACAACATAAACAAAGCCAGTCTTAAAGATGCAATCTGCGGATTAAGCGACAAACGTTACCCATTAGGATTTTTCTGTTCGGCAGAAATAGTTTCACCGCAAGGGCTTTTACTTACAAACCACCATTGCGGCTACGAATCAATTCAAAGTCACAGTACAGTTGAGCACAATTATCTCTCCGACGGTTTTTGGGCATTTTCAAAAGATCAGGAACTTTCAAATGAAAACATTTGTGCTTCGTTTCTTATTAGAATTGAAGATGTTACCAATCGCGTTTTAAAAGACGTAACCGAAGATTTAAGTTATGAAAAACGCCAGTCGCTTATCGAAAAAGTAATTAAAGAAATTGAAAAAGAAGCTAAAACAGGTAACTCTTACAATATTGAAGTTACAGATATGTTTGAAGGTAACCAGTATTTTTTATTTGTTTTTGAAACATTTGAAGATATTCGTTTAGTTGGTGCGCCACCTTCATCAATTGGAAAATTTGGAGGTGATACCGACAACTGGATGTGGCCACGCCATACAGGTGATTTTTCTGTTTTCAGAGTATATTCAGATGCAGACGGGAAACCTGCAAAATATTCAAAAGACAATATACCTTATCAGCCAAAACAATTTCTACCAGTTTCGTTAAAAGGTGAAGAAAAAGGAAATTTTTCAATGATTATGGGGTTCCCGGGAAGAACCGAACGCCATTTAACTTCGTTTGGTATAAAAGAACAAATGGAAGTGCTTAATCCGATAGCCGTTAAAATACGCACCAAAAAACTGGAACTAATGAAACAAGATATGGACGCATCAAATAAAGTTCGACTTCAATACGCTTCAAAATATTCGGAAACAGCCAATTACTGGAAATATTATATAGGACAAACCAAAGGATTACGCCGCCTGAATGTGATTAGCACAAAACAAGAACGCGAAAAGCAGTTTACCAATTGGGTAAATGCTTCGCCCGACCGTCAAAAACTGTATGGCAATGTACTTACCACAATTGAAAAATCATATAATAATAATAAAGAAAAATCTTTGGCATATCAATATGTATATGAAGGTTTATTACAGGGTGGCGAAATAATTACGTTTCCCTTACAATCTATGCAACTTTACAGAGTATTATCATCCGAAAAACCCGATGAATCCGCTATTAAAACTTTTACCGATATTTTGCGTCAGGCAACAAAAGATTATTTCAAAGATTACAATGCCTCAACCGATAAAAAAATATTTGCTGCTATTTTGCAGATGTATTATGAAGATGTTCCACAAGCATATCATCTTGAGGTATTTACAACTATTCAAAAAAAATACAAAGGTAATTTTAGCCGCTTTGCAGACGATGTTTTTAAGAAATCTGTTTTTGCAGATGAAAATCGTTTTATGGCATTTTTAAATAAACCCTCACAAAAAGTACTTGATAAAGATTTGGCTTTTAAAATATCTCAACAAGTACTTTATCAATATCTTAATTTAAAAGGCGTAGAAACTGATGAAACCCAGAATGCCAAAAGATTATTTGAAAAAGGTTTGATGGAAATGCAGCAGGGCAAAATTTTTTATCCTGATGCTAACTCAACTTTACGATTAACTTACGGAACTGTTGGTGATTATCGTCCTGCTGATGCAGTATTTTATCATTATTATACAACTTTAGCGGGAATTATGGAAAAAGAGGACCCAAATAATGACGAGTTTATTGTTCCTGCCAAATTAAAAGAACTATACAACAAAAAAGATTACGGGCAATATGCTGCGTCAACCGGCGAATTACGCGTTTGCTTTATAAGTAATAATGACATAACCGGCGGAAACTCGGGAAGCGCTGTAATTAATGGCGATGGCGAATTAATTGGAATTGCATTCGATGGTAACTGGGAAGCCATGAGTGGCGATATCGCCTACGAAAGCACTCTTCAAAAATGTATTAATGTTGATATTCGTTATGTGTTATTTATAATTGATAAATATGCCGGCGCTCATAACCTTATTGATGAAATGAAATTAGTAAAATAACGGGACTTCTAAAAATTGCTTTTTCTTTGTTGGACTTCAATTTTAAAATTACTCACATATTAATTGTTTTTTAAAAGTGCTTGCCCCG
>PCSS01000135.1 GCA_002771395.1 Bacteroidetes bacterium CG23_combo_of_CG06-09_8_20_14_all_32_9
GTGTTTTTAAAAGAAATTGTGAGTAAGGTTTACCGGTAAGCAGGCACATTTCAAGAGCCCGCAACACACGATTTTTATTTCGTAAATCTATTTTATTGTATGTTACAGGGTCAAGTTTTTTAAGTTCTAATCTCAAACTTTCTACTCCTTCGTTTGAAAGTCTTGCAGTAAGATTTTTTCGTAATTCGGGGTCAAATTCGGGCATATTGTCAATTCCATTGCATACGGCATCAATATACAAACCGGAACCGCCGCACATAATTACTACATTATTTTTTTTAAACAATTTTGTAATTAATTGTAAAACGTCTTGTTCAAACCGGCTTACGTTATAATATTCCGAAAAAGTTTTAAAACCTGCAAAATGATGAGTTATTAGTTTTAATTGCTCAGGCGAAGGCGGTGCTGCTCCAATTTTAAGTTCTTTGTAAAACTGGCGCGAGTCTGCCGAAATAATTTCACATTTAAAATGTTGAGCGATTTTAATAGCTATATTGGTTTTTCCTACTGCTGTAGGTCCCGCTAATACAATTAAGTATTTATGGTTTGTTTTCAAAAGAATGCAGATGGTATTAATATCAGTACACTTTGACTGAAAGGATTTGGGAAAATATTTACAGAAATAAAATGTCCTGCTTCTTCTATTCCTGATGAAGCATCATATTTAATGCTCGTTTTATGTTTACCACAAGCATACCCCAACATTTACATTTGAAAAAGGAACAGGTGCCCGGTAACAGGTTATACTTTGTCAGGAGTTTCTTCATCTTCGTTATTAGCTTCGTTTTCGGGTTCATCAACTATTTTATCAGTATTATGTGAAGGCATAGAATCTCCTTCAAACTCATCAATCTGAATATCTTTTCCGAACGTTTCCTGCGAAAAATCTTCATCAAGGTCATCATCATTAATTAGTGCTACTTTTTTTTCGCTAAACACATCTTCATCGTCTTCTTCGTCGAAAATCTGTAATTTTTTAGCAGATTTTTTTTCAAATTGGGGAGGAATTTCGCCGCCAAAATCGGTACAAACGGGATAATACCTGTTTATGGCATCTTGTTTTGTTTCAATTAACTCGATAAAAAATGAACGATTATTAATGTTATCAAAAACATAAATCAATTTTTGATGAGCATCTTTTATAAAATTTGACAATACAGCTTTATCCATCGTAATGTTTTTTTCAGTTGCGCTTTTATCCATCTCAATAAGCATAATTTCCTGTTTCTTTTGCCAATTGTGATTAGCAATAAAAAACGATGCAAGAAAACTGCTGTCGTACTCTAATTCTTCCTGAATCAAATTGTGTAAATCGTAAAATGTTTGCTCGGACATAATTTCAATGTCCATAAAGAACTTGTCATCTTCTTCCGATGAAACTTTGAATTTGTATATCATAATTTAACAAATTAAAGATTTAACAAAAATTTCATAGTATCAATATTATCAGCATAATCCCAAAGTTGAGGTGTTTGCGACTTCCCAAAATGAACAATTTTCTCTATTTCATGTTCCTTACTCACAATACATTGAATTCCGTTGCTTTTATCTTTTATTTCGGCTTCTAATTTACTAATAACAGAATAATACTCATAAAAAATTACAGAAAGTGGTGAATAAATTTGATGAGCGTTTTTTAACAGCATAAAACCATTATCTAAAAACTTAATTTTGTTCATCTGGTAAACCGATTTATAATAATTGTAGTTGTTGGCATATTTATTATGACGTGAAAGATAATTCCAATGTTCCATTGCTAAAAAAAAACTGTCAAAATTATAATTTTCCGGGATATAAATTTTTGAAACATTACGACAACCCAAACCAAAATATTGAAAAATATCTGACGAAAGACCAATTAACTCTTCGTTGGTTTCGTTTCCCGAAAGAATAGCTATTGAGTTACGATTATGCCGTATTATTGATGGATATTTACTAAAATAATACTCAAAATAACGGGTAGAATTATTGCTGCCTGTGGCAATAATGGCATCAAATTTACTTAATAAATTTTCGGAAAATAATATTGCTGAAGAAAAACAGGGTTCTATTTCGCAAAGCATAGTTGCAACGAGTTTTAATAAATAATCATCTTTTGATGAGAGTTTTCCCGTAAAATTATGTCCCGAAATAAGTACCGAAACAAAATCGTGCATTCCAACCAAAGGAATGTTTCCTGCCAAAATTACACCAACGTTACAGGTTTTTTTCCGATTTCTAAATGGTCCTTTATAAGGATTAATCCATTTTTCAAGATTATCGGTGGTAAGAAGTTGCGACCACAATTTTAGTGCAAGCTCAACATTTTCGGGTGTAAACCATGCGTTATAAAAATGCTGTTCGGTAATTTGCTTTTCAATTTCGGGCTGCCACTTTTTTAATAATTGCGACTTGCTAATTTTTTTGCCGTAAATAAAATAATCTCTTAGCAGTTGACCAAGTGTTGCAAAGGCTTCAATTCTTTTTTCCAAACTCATTTTTGCATTTTTTGGGATGCAAATTTAAACTGTTTTATTTGTTTCATTCGTGAAAATCAGCGTCTATTGGTTGGATTTTTTATTTTTAAGACGAAAAAAGAGGGCAATGTTGCCCTCTCAATTTTTTACCAAAATTTATTTTAATAATTAAATCTATCCCATGGTATTGAGCTGAATGCTGTGCTTAAAGCAACGCCAATAATTAATAAATACACAATTATAAAAAGGTACACCGCTGAAAGCGACAAACCAATAATTGCACAGGTATATCCTGCTTTCATGTTTTTGTATGAGTTTAATGTGTATTGGCTTGGATTAGCATTGTACATTTTTTTCGCTTTTCCGCCAAGAACTAATGAAATTATTCCAAGCACAATACCCGGAATCCCAGTGCACCAGCAAACTGCTATAGAAATAATACCCATAACCAAAACACCTGTAGCATTTGGCAAAGGTTGTTGTCCGCTAATTGGTTGCCCGTTATTAGGGACAGCCGGTTGATTCATGTTTTCGTTTGAAATTTCCATAATTTTAATGAGTTAAATTTGTTAATTTTACAATAAAAGCAATAATCATTATTGAAGCGGTAAATATAAATGAAAATTTTAAAACCAAAGCGCCATGTTTAAAATTAAAAATCAGATGAAAAACAAGATAAATCAGCGTAAAAAGTAATGGAAAAAGAGCAGGATACAATATTATACTTTCTAAAATGTTTCCTTTTAAAAGTTCAATAAACGCTCGTTGCATCCCGCACCCTGGGCATTCTATACCCAAAAATCGCTTGTAAAAACAAGTTCCCTGATGGCTTTCGAGCCAGCTAATAAAGTTATTGTAAAGAGAAAGGTGCATATTAACCGGAATTAAATTTTTACAAACATAGGTTATTTATAGGTTAAAATTATTTTGATGTGCTAAAAAACTTTTG
>PCSS01000040.1:0-147 GCA_002771395.1 Bacteroidetes bacterium CG23_combo_of_CG06-09_8_20_14_all_32_9
TGGTGGGGCAGCCTACTCGATTAGCGGTAGTACTTTTTGTATAAATTATTTATTTCGAATGTGTCTCCTATCTTTGCTGTCAAGCTCTTTAGCTTAGTAACTTCATTGATGAAATCTGCATTCTGAAAGTCCTTTTCAAGATTTTCA
>PCSS01000040.1:191-393 GCA_002771395.1 Bacteroidetes bacterium CG23_combo_of_CG06-09_8_20_14_all_32_9
ATATGATGTTGAGTGGACAGTAGTTATGTACAAATACATTACACTTCTGTGCGAATAAATTACTATCCCATTATTTTCTAATATCTTAAAATAACCATTAGTCTTAAACCATCCTCTGTCGTCAGCATATCTATATTTTTTACTACCATTAAAATAACCATATATTTTACCTGCTTTATACTTTGTTTTTTGTCCGTTTGAA
>PCSS01000040.1:440-12624 GCA_002771395.1 Bacteroidetes bacterium CG23_combo_of_CG06-09_8_20_14_all_32_9
TTTTTTTGAGCAATCCGACATTGTCTGAGAATTTGCTTTAAAAGAAGCCAACAATGCCAATGTAAAAATTATTATAAATGTTGTTTTCATTGTTTCTAAATTTATTAATTATTAACAAAGTGCTGAAATGTTTGTTGGTTTTATTAATGATTTGATTTACAACATTCTAATTTATATAAGTCCCCTTATTAAAGTTGGCAGCAACAGTTGGCAGTCCTGCTGCTTACTGCTACTTTACCCCGTTAGATAATTAATATAATTTTACAGTTCGTTCCTTTATTTAACTATCTAACGGGGTGAACTGCTATTTGTTAAAAAACGTATTTTACGCCCTTTCAAAGTATAATACTTGGTTTCAGCCATTTATCAAGCCAGCCGAAAAATTCGCGTTGCCAAAGTATGCTGTTTTGAGGTTTCAGCACAAAATGAGATTCGTTTGGGAAAAATAATAATTTGCTTGGTATCCCAAGAAGTTGAGCCGAATTAAATGCCTGCATGCTTTCGGTATATGGAATTCTGAAATCAAATTCACCAGAAATTATTAATATTGGAGTATCCCAATTATGAACAAATTTATGTGGACTATTGGCATAAGTATTTTGGGCTACTTTATTGTTTTGAGCCCAAAACGGTCCGCCTAAATCGTGATTGGTAAAAAATTCCTCTTCAGTTTCGGCATATTGACTTTCGAGATTGAACATTCCGCAATGAGCAATAAATGCTTTAAACCTTTTTTCGTGATGACCGGCAAGCCAGTAAACCGAATATGCTCCGTAACTTGCTCCAATACAACCTATATGCTCTGCATCAATGTACGATTCCTTTTTAACTTCATCTATTGCCGAAAGATAATCTTTCATATTTTGTCCGGCATAATCACCAGCAATTTGGTCGTTCCATTCTTGTCCAAACGATGGTAAACCACGGCGATTGGGTGCAACAATAATATAATCGTTAGCCGCCATAATCTGAAAATTCCAGCGGTAACTAAAAAACTGACTTACGGCACTTTGTGGTCCACCCTGGCAATAAAGAATTGCAGGATATTTTTTAGTTGAATCGAATTGCGGAGGATAAATTATCCAGACAAGCATTTGTTTATTGTCGGTTGTTTTTATCCAGCGGGCTTTAGATTCCGCCATTTGCACTTTGTCGTATATATTTTTATTTGTAAACGTTATTTGAGTTTCTTTACCATCAGCAATATTTACAGCAAAAAGTTCGGTTGCCATTGACATGGACATTTTTGAACCTATAAGCGTATTGTTAATTAAGTTAATATCGGTATAATCGTGCTTACCGTATGTTATTTGTTTAACCATTAAAGATGTTGAACTATAATCGCGTTTCCCATTTTTAAGTTGTGCAATAAACTGTGACTCAACATCAATAGAATAAATTTGCTCAGTAGCCCTGATTCCGCTTATAAAATATATTTTTTTGTTATCGGCGGTCCATTGAAAATTTGAAGCATTTTGGTCGAATTTTTCGGTTAAATCAATTTTTTGTTTTGTTGATAAATCCATAACAAATAATCTTTGCTTATCCGATTCGTAACCTGGTGTTGCCATGCTTTGCCATGCAATATATTTACCATCCGGTGAAAACACCGGATACTTATCGTAACCGGGCATTCCTTTGGTTAAATTTTCTGTTTTCTCTGTTTTAACATTATACAAATAAATATCGCTATTTGTACTTATTGAATATTCGTTTGGTGTCATTTTTTTGCAAGTGTATGCAATAGTTTTTCCATTGGTACTCCATCTTATTTCTTTGGCATCAAAATAAGGCGAAAGTGGCGAATCGTAAGGTTCATTTTCCATTATATCTTTACCGTTTGAAATTTTACCATTTTTAATTTCAGAATAAAAAATATGACTGTAACAGCCATCATCCCATGTATTCCAGTGACGATACATCAAATTTTCGGCAATAATTACGTCTGATTTTGGTAAGTCGGGATAAATTTCGTGAGGCGTTTTATTAATCTTAACATCTTTGCAATAAAGTACTTTTGTGCCGTCTGGCGAATATTCAAAACTGTTTATTCCACCTTCAATATCAGATATTTTTTCCTGATTGTTGCCATCGGGGTTCATTTCCCAAATTTGTGCACTTTCGCTTTCAATTGCAATAAAGCCAATCTTTTTACCATCGGAACGCCATCGTGGATTTGACTCCGGTCCGGCAAAAGTTGTTAATTGTTTTGGTGTACCTCCTGCAACAGGGACTGAAAAAATATCGGTATAACCTTTATTTTCAGAAATTGAATATCGTGTAACAGTATAAACTATAGATTTTTGATCGGGCGATAAACAAAACCCGCCTATTCGTCCAAATTTCCATAAAAGTTCTGCATTAACCTTTGTTTCGGTTATTGGCTGATTTGCCAGCGAATCCATTTTCGAAACAAAAGTTTGTAAATCAGAAGTTTTACCCTCTTTATTTCCGCAACAAGAGTAAAGTCCAATAAGACTTACAATGCTTAATGAAACAAAAGTTATTTTCTTCATGTGTTTATATTTTATTAATTTGTTGATATTCTATTTTTTATATTTTCAGATTGATGTAGATTGAAGAAGATTGATAGGATTGATGAAGACGTTCTTCAATTTTTCTTCACAATCTTTTTTCAAACCCTTCTTCTCAATCTTTTTCAATCTTATCCCTTAACCTCAATCTTATCTCTTAACCTCAGACTTAATCTTAACCTCAAATATAATCATTCTCTTGCGTGTCTTTATTTAGTCATGAATGTTTCATAATATTAAAATTTAGTGTTTTTTATCAAGACGATTTAAGCCATCAATGGCAAGTTGATAATTAGTTACCATATCTTTAGCCTGATTGTAAAATTCTTTAGCCTTGTCATATTTTTTCAATTTTTCGAAACAAAATCCTTTATTATAGATTGCTTCAACATAATCGGGTTTTGCCGCAAGTGCAGAGTCGAAGTACTGAATTGCTTTTTCGTACTCCCCCAGGTAAATCATATATATATATCCCTGATTAAAGAAGGCATAAGGGTATGAATTATCTAAATTGCGAAGTATGTATTGATATTCACCAAAAGCCTGATTGTATCTGTCGTTTTCCTGGTAAAACATTCCTAAATTGTAATGAGGTTGAATTTCTTTAGGATTAAGATTACAAGCTGTATGATAATATTGAATCGCAATGGTATCGTTCATTTCAGAAAAAATCAATCCTAACATCATGTATGCTTCGTAATATTCAGGATTATTTTCGGCAGCTTTCTGAAAATTTAAAATGGCAAGTTTATTTTCCTTTTTATCGCGATGTAACATTCCTCTAACAAAGAACATATTAGCATTATGCGGTTCTACCTGGGCAGCCATATCAAGATATTCATCAGCCTTTTTATAATCTTTAACATAAAAATAAATTGTTGCAATTTTTACCAAAACATTGACATTTCCTGCATTTATACGATTACATTTTTCGAGTGTAAGTTTTGCATCTTCAGAACGTCCTTTTGTAAGATACATTTCACTTAGTCTTATAAAGTTTTCGGGTTTAAGAGAATCGAGGCGGGTAGCTATTAAAGCATCGTTAATGCCACTATCAATAAGGAATTTACTAAAATACAATTCTGCCCGACGTATAAAAAGTTCGCTGTTGCGTGGGTTTTTTCTTATTTCTGATGAGATTTCCTGAATTGTAAGCGAATCAAGAGGTTTATTCAAAACAATTTTTGTACTTTCAGAGCCGGAATTACATGCTGAAAATAATCCGATTGTAATAACAAATATTAAAATAACTTTTCTCAAATTTCAAATTTCAGAGATTTTGGGGTTTCACTTTTGAAAATCTTTTACTTTACGGATAGACACTAAACAGTATCTATATTCTGTTGTTTTTGTGGTGTAATTAATTTTTCCTTAATTTTTAAAATAAGTTCATCGGTAAGTTCCGGATTATCGGCAATTAATTTTTTAACAGCATCGCGTCCCTGTCCAAGTTTTGTTTCGCCATAAGAAAACCACGAGCCACTCTTTTTTATAATGTTATTATCAACCGAAAGGTCAATAATTTCGCCAATTCTTGAAATTCCTTCACCAAACACAACATCAAATTCGGCTTTACGGAAAGGAGGCGCCATTTTATTTTTTACCACTTTAACTCTTACGCGGTTACCATAAGCTTCATCACCTTCTTTCAACTGGGTAATTTTGCGGATATCAAGTCGAACTGACGAATAAAATTTTAAAGCATTGCCGCCAGTAGTTGTTTCGGGGCTTCCAAACATTACCCCTATTTTATCACGCAGTTGATTTATAAACATACAGCAAGTATTTGTACGACTGATATTTCCGGTAAGTTTACGTAATGCCTGCGACATTAAACGAGCCTGCAAACCCATTTTTGAATCACCCATTTCGCCTTCAATTTCTGCTTTTGGCGTAAGAGCTGCAACAGAGTCAATTACAATAATATCAATAGCTCCTGAACGAATCAGGTTATCGGTAATTTCAAGGGCTTGTTCTCCGTTATCTGGCTGCGAAATATAAAGATTTTCAACATCAATACCGAGTTTTTCGGCATAAGTGCGGTCAAACGCATGTTCGGCATCAATATAGGCGGCAATACCACCGGCTTTTTGTGCTTGAGCGATAGCATGCATAGCAAGCGTGGTTTTACCTGACGATTCCGGTCCGTATATTTCAACAACTCTTCCGCGGGGATACCCGCCAACTCCAAGCGCAATATCAAGTGAAATTGAACCTGAAGAAATAGTTGGAATATTACTTACAACTTGTTCACCCATCTTCATAATTGTACCTTTTCCGTAATCTTTTTCAATTTTGTCAAGTGTTGATTGAAGGGCTTTCATTTTTTCCTTCAATACCGACCGTTCTTTTTGTTCTTTTTTGTTTTCCATAATTATTATTTGATTTATTTGTTTTTAAGCAAGTATATTTGTAATTTTCTTATTGTTATTTTCCTATCGTTCTTCAAAAAGGGCGACAATTTATATTTTTACTGTTACTATTCAGTGTGCATGATAATTTCGTGCCGCAAAGGCACGAAAACACCAAGTTTCACAAAGATTTTTTAGTGTGTCTTTGTGGCAAGTTTTTTAGGTTTATTCATTTGATAACTGAATAGTAACCTTTTACTTTAGAGGGGTTCTAAAAATTAGATTTTTCGAGGCGGACAAAATTTTAAAACCGGAGTTTACTATTGTAAATGAGGATTTTAAAATTGAAGTCCAACAAAGAAAAAGCAATTTTTAGAAGTCCCGTTTAGTTATTTTTTTTCCGATAATACCTTATTTCTGAAATAACAAAGTTAGTTTTTTTTTAATTTATTGACTTTTTTTAAATTTTTTGCGTCTAAAATTATAAAAAATCAGCCATTTTTTAAAAGTTTTAAATATTAATTTTAAAATCAGCCACAAATTTATATAATTTTTCAAATATTTCAAAGCAGGATTATTATAAATTTTAGAGACAGATTCTCTTGAATAAAATAAGGACAGTTTTATAATTTATGTAATCTGCAGTATATTTGACAGTTACATGCTGATTAATATTTTTTTTTCAGAAAAATAAAACCTTTTAAATAATATACCGTATAAACTATTAAATTAAAGATCATGAAAAAATTAACTCTGATTTTTTGCTTTATTTGCATAGTATTTTCCGGTATTTCGCAAAACAGTTCGTCTGATAGTTTAAAATCAGTTTTTGCTGCAAACATTACACAGCAAAGCGAATTGGTAAATGTATTTTACGATGCTTTAAATGACAAATTCGTAATTGAAAACAATACTAAACAACCTCATAATTTTAATTTTGGAATATATAATATTACAGGAACTCTTATTAAAGAAATTCAATGCGAAATTCAAAACGGAAAAAATTTTGATGTTCCAATAGAACTAAATTCAGGATTATATATAATAAATATTAGCGATAAATCACTATCTATTACCAAAAAATTCATTATAAGATGATTATGGTGCGTTAAAAAAGTTTAATGTATTTATATTTACAATATAAGTGTTTTTGTAATAGAACTTTATAATATCTATGTAAGAATAATTCAATTTTGCCATTTGCATAGCTCCTTCCTGACAAAGCCCAACTGCATGACCATATCCCCTCCCTTTAAGTAAGAGATTATTATTTTCAATTGAAATACTGAACCAAGCTGATTTTAAATTAAAATCTAATCGTATTTTTTTTAATGAAATACTATCTGAAAAAATTTTATAATATGTTTTTCTGTATGGTTGTGAAAAAGCAAAAATATTTGTATCATTTGAATAGTTATTTACCAAAAAGCCATTCATTTGTAAATATTGTTTCCATTTTTCAAGCGGAATGGTTTTTTCCCATGTTGAATTTCGCTGATTTAAGCAAAATGTATCGGTTACTGGTTTTAAATATGATTTTGTATTAAGCCAGACATCTTCGGAACCTACTGTTTGTCCACCACAATTTGAATGAAAGGCAGCAGTAATAAGATTTAATGTGCTGTCAACTATTACCAAACCTGATGTATTGTTTGTTGCCACAGTAATATCAAAATTATTAAGATTTTTGCCTTTATATGTTTGGCAATGTACATCGTCGCATAAATAAAAACCTTCAGAAATATGCCGGGTTAAATTTTCAAGTGCATAAGTTCTGCAAATTATTGCCTGAGTTGTATAATATTCAATACCCGATTTTTGTCCGCCTTCACTTTCAACAACGCCAGCTACATATTTTTCAATATCAACATCGTTAATAATAAAAAAACTTTGGTTTAAAACTGATATAATAAAATCGTCATCGTAAAATCGCTGAACTAATGACGGAATTACACATTTTACTTTAGCATAGTTAATATCAGAAATACCGGTAAGATTGATATTTTTAAAAGTTCCGAATTTTTTATTCAGCGATATTAAATCTATTGAATCGCCGTTTTGAATAATTTTAATCGCCTCATTTTTATTTAAAGTTGCAATTAAAGTTGTATCACAAAAGATATTGTATTTACCCATTACCGTAGCAAAAACAAAAGACTTTACATTTATATCGCTAAATATTTTAATTTTTAAACACTGGGCAAAAAGGTTATTAAATACAAACAGGCAAACGAAAAAAAGAAAAATTCTCATCCTATTTGTTTTAAATAATCCACAATAAATTTTGCAGTTCGTTGTGATGCTCCTGCAGTACCAATTAATTTGCTCAAACTATCATAGTCCGAAAGAATTTGCTCTCGTTTAAACCCGCCTGTAATTAATGTTAATTCATTTTTTAGAGCTTCAACGGTAAATTTACCTTGAATAAGTTCACAAACAGCCTCTTTATTAAGAATGATATTTACCAATGAAATATATTTTACATGTACAATTAGTTTGGCAATAAAATAAGTAAGAGATGAAACTTTATAACATACTACTTGTGGAATTCGAAATAATGCAGTTTCTAAAGTAGCAGTGCCGGAAGTTACAATTGCAGAATGAGAATTTTTTAGAATCTGATATGTTTTTCCAAAAACAATTGGCGTTTTTTGCTTAATCATAAATTGGTTATAAAAATCAATAGAAATTGATGGCACGCCGGCTATAACAAATTGATACTTATTAAAATATGGAATACATGCAAGCATTACAGGAAGTTTCTTTTTTATTTCTTGTTGTCGGCTTCCGGGCAAGATTGCAATAATTGGCTTTCCCGAAAGTTTATTTTGCTTACAAAATTCTGAAAAAGAAGGAATGTTATTTTCTTCATTAGCAATAGCATCGAGCAATGGATGACCGGCAAATTCAACTTCAATATTAAATTTCCTGTAAAACTCCTTTTCAAATGGCAGTATTACAAACATTTTGTTAGTAAACTTTCTTATAATTTTAATTCTTGACCGGTGCCATGCCCAAACAGCAGGTGAAATATAATAGAAAACCTTTATCCCTTTCGATTTAGCAAATTTAGCAATTCTGAGGTTAAAACCGGGATAATCAACTAAAATTAAAACATCGGGAGAATAAGAAATAATATCTTTTTTACAGAAATTAAAATTATTACGAATTGTAATAATATTGGCAATAACTTCTGTAATACCCATAAAAGCTAATTCGCTAATATGTTTTACAATTTGAACGTTTTTTGAAATCATTAAATTGCCGCCAAAGCCTCTGAAAACAGCATTGTGGTCATACTTTTTAATTCCTTCTATAAGGTTTGATGCATGTAAATCGCCCGATGCCTCTCCTGCTATTACATAATATTTCATAATGCAAAAATTATCCGGACTTCTAAAAATTGCTTTTTCTTTGTTGGACTTCAATTTTAAAATTACTCACATATTAATTGTTTTTTAAAAGTAGAGACACACGTACGAGTGTCTCTACTCCGGTTTTTAATAACTTTGCCAAAGTTTGAAACTTTTGCAAAGTTGAAAAAATCTAATTTTTAGAAGCCCTCTTATGTAAAATAAAGTATTATAACAATAAAGATTGCCCATATCAAGGTTGCAAGAATAACTCCACGAGCACTATAATAAAACTCTTTATTAATAAAAAAATAAAAAACAGCTAAATTCGGAATTACACAAAGACTTAATATTTTGGAAAGCACACTAAAACTCATAACAAATTTTATGTATAAAATAATGTGTATTGTTTTACTTTTAAAGATGGAAAAAACAAAAAAAGAAATCATTGGTACTAATAAACCTGGAATTAATCCAATCCATAATCTGTTATATTTAGATATTACTCTCATAATTCCAGTCTCTTATTTTTTTTATACCTTCATAAGATGTTAAATCAACCTGAATTGGAACAATAGCAATATATTTATTTGCCAGTGCCCATTCATCGGTATCTTTTGCATCGGATTCAAAATTATGAAAATCTCCGGTTAGCCAAAAATATTCATCATTATGAGGGTCAATACGCCTTTCGTATTCTTGTTTCCACACACCCCGGGTTTGACGGCAAATTCTTATACCTTTTAGTTTATCAATTGGAATAACCGGAAAGTTAACGTTTAAGCAAGTACCGGCAGGTAAATCGTTTTCCATTACATTTTTTAAAATTGAACCTGCATAAGCTTTTACCAGGCTAAAATCGGCATTATCAGAATGGTCTAAAACTGAAAAGCCTATTGATGGTATTCCATTTAAACAACCTTCAATAGCAGCAGCCATTGTACCTGAATATATTACACTAATAGAAGCATTGCTTCCATGATTTATTCCCGAAATCAAAAAATCGGGTTTACGTGGTAAAATCTGATTTATTGCAAGTTTTACTGAATCAACCGGAGTGCCTGTACAACTGTAAATTAATACATTATCATTTTCTAAAACTTTAGTAACACGTATCGGCAGGTCAATTGTAATTGCATGAGATTGTCCCGATTGTCCCTTTTCGGGAGCCACAACCACAATATCGCCAAAAGGCTTAATTATATCAATAAGTGTATGTAATCCTTTGGCATTTACACCATCATCGTTAGATAAAAGAATTAAGGGATTTTTCTTTTTCACAATATTCATCATTTTAATTAGCCACAAAGATACCAAATTGAAATTGGTATATTTTTAACCTAGCGGCTCCTTAAATCCGCAACTGATATATAACTCATTGTCTCCCGCAGATTTACCCCGTGAGATAATTAAAAAAAGAGCGAACAATATATAAATAGCAATTATCTAACGGGGTAAATTATGTGGTATTAGCGGGAAATTGGAAAATAGTTTTTTTACTTGCAGATTTTAGGGACAAACTCTAAATATTCAAAACATATTGTAAAGATAAACTTCTTGGTGGTTTTACATCACCAGGTCTGCCCATATATTCTTTGTTAGTAATATTTTTAATTACAATAGAAATTTTCGAATTTTCATTTAAAGAAATTGCAATACGATAATCAAAAACAATATATCCTTTATTATGCTTTCTTCGGTAATCATAAAGTCCCGGAAGAATCTCCAGTCCACCCGGCCCGTTACCTTGAAAATCTTCAAATGCTTTATCAATATTAATTATATTGCTGTAATAAAGCATTGAAACGCCGGTTGATATTTTTTTATAGTTTAATTCTAAATCGCCTTTTACAGAATGATAATAACGATATTTCAGAATATTTGATTTTGTGGTTTTGGTTGAATCGGTTACTTCAACATTCAAATCTATTGGGTTTGTATAAGTGTATCCGGCAAGTAAAGTTGTTGGTATTCCAAAGAGTTTTCCAACCCCTGTAACAGTTATATCAACTCCCGTAATACGTGCATTTCCAACATTAATAGATTGAAATCCCAAACATTTATATCCATTAGCATCCAAATACACAGAGTCTGTTGAATCATTCATATTTAATGGTTTATATGTTTCGGTGTTATAAAATCCAAAAGTATATTCCATCATTTCATAGTATTCTGTCCAAAATCCGGCAACATCAACATAACCATTCCATCGGCTTATTTTAAAACCTTGCTTTAAACCAAGTTCGGCACTCCACCCGGTTTCTGATTTTATACTGGGATTTGGAAATATATTTATTATGCTAACGCTTGTACTTGTGTATTTTTCGGCAATAGTTGGGAAACGATAACCCTGCCCGAAAGAAGCCCGCAAAAAAGAATGCTCAAATAACTGGTAACTTGCACCAAACCTGAATACAGGCTGAATAGGGATATCTTTAATTGTATCGTTACCAACAATAGTATGTGTTTCATCCTTATCAATCCGAAAATATTCAGCTCGCAGGCCTCCGGAAAGATTAAATAAACCTATTTTTTTATCAAACTGTGTAAATACTGAAGCGTTGGTTGAATTATGCAAACCAAAAAGTTTTGCAACAATATCGGCATAAGTACCTAAGGCACCCACTGTCCAGTTCAGATTGTTTTTAAGTTGTCTTTGATATTGATATTCAAGGTAAAACATATCAAACTGGCTATTTTTAGCGGTGTCCTTTGGAACTAAGTTATATGATCTGAAATAACGACCTCTGAAACTATGGCGATGACCGTTTTTATTATAATAAATAATGAACGGGTCAAGATTTAATCTGGAACCAATATTTCTTGCTAAAGTATTTTTATCCTGACGATAAATTCCCGAATCTGCATTTTGCCAAAGAAAAAATTCGGTTTTATCCATATTCATATAATTTCCGTTTAAACCGTAACTAAGTCCTTCAACTTTAGCATCGCGGTATCGTAAATTAAAGTTTCCACGAACTCTTTCTTCTGTTTCATATTCACGGTAACCATCATCGCTAAAGACATTGCCGCCAATTACTAAATCTAAATTTTTAATTTTTTGGCTATGTAAAAAATTTGCACCTGCAAATAAAGGTTGATTATCGCCCCCCCATATCAACTCTTTGCGTTGAGGGTTCATGTATATTCCATTAAAAATGGTTACCTTGGTTTCGGGTTCGTCTTTTGGGTAAGATGTACGCATATTTATTACTCCGTTAAGTGCCGAAGAACCAAAAAGTGCAGATGAAGCGCCTTTTATAATTTCAATCTGCGAAATATTTTCGAGAGGTATAAAATTCCATTTAACATCACCGGCATCAGCCGATAGAATTGGCAAATCGTCAACCAACATCAAAACCCTGCTGCCGGCACCATAACTGTAACCGCTTCCGCCTCTAATACTTGGTTGATCGTCCATTACATCAACTCCGGGAACTTTATTAACTGCAATATCTGCACTAACAGTATTATTATTTTCAATTATTGTGGGCTTTATAACTTCCATTGATACAGTTACATCTGAAAGTTTTTGTTCAAATTTCCCGGCACTTACAACAATTTCGTTAATAACTTCAATTTCTTCATTCATAATTACATTTAAAGAAACTATTTCGTCCGGTTTTAACTCAATGGAACGCAACTCGCTTTTGTAACCTATAAAGTTAAAAGAAACCTGATGTTTACCCGCTTTTACGGTAAAAGAATAATTTCCGTTTGCATCAGATGTTCCACCCGATTTATCTTCAAGCACAATATTTACCCCGGGTATAGATTCTTTGGTATTAAGGTCAATAATTTTTCCCTTTAATGTAGCCGTTTGAGCAACAATTGTTTGCCAAAATAAAGAAGATAAAAATATAAATAACAATGATTTCATCTGTTTATATTTTACCTGAAATGAGCGATTGTTAATAATTTTGTTCATAAAAAATTCATATATTAA
>PCSS01000296.1:0-102 GCA_002771395.1 Bacteroidetes bacterium CG23_combo_of_CG06-09_8_20_14_all_32_9
CATTTCAAACAACACGGCTAATGGTGGCGGTGGAATTTCTTGCGGAAGCAGCAGCCCAACTATTTCGAACAACACCATTTCCAACAACACGGCTGATACTGG
>PCSS01000296.1:164-882 GCA_002771395.1 Bacteroidetes bacterium CG23_combo_of_CG06-09_8_20_14_all_32_9
ACATGGCTGATCCTTATGGCGGTGGAATTTATTGCGAAAACAGCAGCCCGACTATTTCAAACAACACCATTTCTAACAATACGGCTTATTATTTGGGCGGTGGAATTTTTTGCTTCTACTACAGCACCTCAACTATTACAAACAACACAATTGTAAACAATAGTGCGGATAATGGCGGAGCGCTTTATTACATGGACCATTCTAACCCAACATTGCGCAATACAATTTTGTGGGGCAACACTGCGTTCACAAGTGGATCGCAGGTATATTTATACGATGAAGCCAGCGACCCCAATTTTTATTACTGCGATGTGCAGGGCGGCACGGCTGCTTTTGAGCTTAATGGTAATTTCTATACAGGCATTTATCAGAACAATATAGATTCTGACCCGCTGTTTGTTGCACCTTCGGGCGGCAGCGGCACGGGTTACAATGGTGTAACTGCCGATTGGTCATTGCAAAATGGTTCGCCTTGCATTGATACAGGAGACCCGGGCGGCACTTATCCCGCAACAGATAAGGCAGGCAATCCACGTGTGGTTAATTCCATAATAGATATGGGCGCTTATGAGTATCAAATTATAGATGCTGTTGCTCAATATTCTTCGCAAACTGAATTTACTGTTTACCCCAATCCATCAAGCGGAAAAATACAGGTAATCGGTAATAAGTGTTCGGTAATAGGTATTGAAATTTATAATGCGATAGGAGAAAAGAT
>PCSS01000296.1:888-1096 GCA_002771395.1 Bacteroidetes bacterium CG23_combo_of_CG06-09_8_20_14_all_32_9
ATTAGTCATTAGTCATTTGTCATTAGGAACTAAACCAATGACTATTGACTTGAGTTCTCAGCCTGCAGGAATTTATTTTATGGTTTTACAAACCGACCCTGAAACAAGTTCTGGGGAAACAGCAGTTCAAAAACTAATCATTCAAAAATAATCGCCACAGATGCCCGCTACCGCAAGCGTCCCGCTTGTGGTAAATAAAGCTAATCAC
>PCSS01000296.1:1129-3479 GCA_002771395.1 Bacteroidetes bacterium CG23_combo_of_CG06-09_8_20_14_all_32_9
AGAATGATTGCTAAACTCGTTTAAAAAAGCAGCAAAACAAAGTTCAAATAACATAAACAATCGGTTTTGGCAACAAATAATACAATAGAGTTGTGGAGTGCAATAAGAACCACAAGCGGGACGCTTGCGGTAGCAGGGGGGAATTACCACTATTATACATAAAACGGGATAAATTTGTACATTTTATAGTTCAAAGTTTGTTGGTTTTTAGTTGTAGTTTTATTGGTTATTAGTTTTGGTTAGCTGGTTTGTTAGTTCGCACTGTCACCGACTAAATAACCATAACAAGAAACTGAAAAACTAAAACTAATGACTAAAAACTAATAACTAAAATTTTTCGCAGAAATGTACAAATTTATCCCACTTGCAGTATAGATACGGATATTAATATGAATTTAAAAATTGAAAATTACAATAGTTCAAGAGCTTCAAATATTTATTTATTTTTTATTCTTCTTGTTGCTTTTGCTTCTTTCTATTCCGTACTAAATAATGAATTTTTAATTAATTGGGACGATGGTGCTCAGGTAGTTAATAATGCTGATATTAAAGAAATATCTTTTTCAGGAATACAAAAGATTTTTTCATCTTATTATGTTGGAATGTATCAACCCATAACTACTTTGACATACACATTTGATTATGCTATTTATGGATTGTCATCCCAGGGATTTCACTTTTCAAATTTATTTTATCATTTTATCGCCATTATATTGGTATTTATATTTCTGTCTAAAATTTTTAATAACAGATTATTGATTTTTTTCCTGACCCTGTTATTTTCTGTTCACCCTACTAATGTTGAGTCTGTCGCCTGGTTATCGGCAAGAAGTAATATTTTATATACTATATTTTATTTTGCTGGATTAATATTCTATTTAAAGTATATCAGGGAACAGAAAAAAAACAAATACTATTTTATAACTTTTATTTTCTTTGGACTCTCTTGTTTGTCCAAATCTACTGCAGTAACATTTCCTGTTGTATTATTACTATTTGATATTTTTTTTGATAAAATTACTCTTAGAAAAGTCATTGAAAAAATCCCCTTTTTAATAATTAGTATAGTTATTGGACTGATAACTATTGATGCAAGAATAATTGATGCTCATATTCCTGATTTATCTTCTCAATATAATTCAAGTGAACTTTTTCTAGTTGTATTTTATAGTATTTTTATGTACATTAAACTCTTTTTTATCCCTTACAATAATTCTGCATATTACATTTATCCGGAAAAAAACAATAATTTTTTACCTTTTGAATTTTATATTACTCTAATAATGTTTATAGCCTGTTCTGTAATCTTATTAATAATCCTTTTTAAACGTAAAAAACAGGCATTATTCGGGTTGTTCTTTTTTTTAATCAGTTTGTTTATTATGTTGAAATTTATTGCAACCGGATTGCAATTCATGGCAGACAGATATATTTATTTACCAATGATAGGTATTTTAATTACCATCGGATATTTAATTGAACCATTATTAAAGAAATATCTTTTATACAGTGTAATATTACTATGCATTGTTGCAACGGGTTTTATTTACCGTACGGTATCTTATAATAATTACTGGATAAATGAAGAATCACTCTTTTCCCAAACTTTAAAAACACAACCCAATGCCGTTCCTTGTAAAAATTTATTAGGAGTTGCATACAGAAAAAGAGGAAATATTGGCGAAGCATTAAACTTATTTAATGAAATTATAAAAAAATACCCAAGTTATGGAATCGCTTATAATAACAGAGGTAATTTGTATAAAGACAGGGGAGACTTTAAAAAAGCAATAAATGATTATAATATGGCATTACTTTATAAAGGTAAAGATGAAGGTGAAAATGAAGAAATATATACTAATATAGGAATAGTTTATGCTATGGATAATGATTTTCAATCAGCATTTCAGTATTTTAATAAAGCGATTGAAAAAAACAATAAATTTTATTTGGCTTATTTTAACAGAGGTATGGCTTATGCAATGAAAGGAAACTTTGATAAAGCATTAGCCGATCTGAATATTGCAGTTAACATTAATCCTGATTTTGCTATGTCCTATTATACAAGAGGAATGGTCTATTATTCGATGGGTAAAAGTTCTGAATCATGCAGCGATTTAAAAATTGCAGAAAAATTAGGAGTTAAAATGGCACAAGAGCAAATAAAAAAGATTTGTAATTAGTGTTTATCCCTAAAGTGATTATAGAAAAAAAATTAGCCACGAATTACACGAATTGTTTTTTATTTTTTTTGTTTTCATTCGTGAACTTAGCGAAGCGATTTCATTTACCCCGTTAGATATTTGTTAATAAAAGGAGATGATGCTCTTTATATGTTATCTAACGGGGC
>PCSS01000129.1 GCA_002771395.1 Bacteroidetes bacterium CG23_combo_of_CG06-09_8_20_14_all_32_9
AAATTTAAAGTGTATGCACCTTGCGAATATACTCTTAAACGCCACAGTTTATCGCCATTTGGTAAATATTCCCATTGCCCTGATGTTGATAATGAAAGATTTACAGCAAGATTTTGCCCGAACCGCCATGGGATTCCTTTATCCAGGTCATTAATTAAATCTTCTGCCTGTAAAATGCTGACATTTACCGGCTCCATAGTAACAGTAGGTAATGATTTCTGCAGAAATACTGCATTCTTTGAATTAAAACTAAGTGGAGTACCACCGTAACTAATTTGTGCAATTAAACTTCCTGCAAAAAGGAAATTTAGAATTGCTGTAAATAATGAACAACTTAATTTTTTCATAACTATTTGGTTTTAGTAATTATACATTAGTTTAGACTCGTAATCGGGAAATTGAATTACAAGTGTTTTAGCATTTGGATATTTTACGGGAGAAATGTTGAAAAGAAGAGTTTTTTCCATAAGTTTTCCGCAATCTTTTTTATCAGACGTTTTAATAAGATATAAGGTTGCTTTTGGCGGATAACTTTTTAAGTAATTTCCGTTAAACATAAGATTAATATCATCATCGCCACATCCGGTATATGTAAATGTAATTGATACAGTGCTGTCTGCAATGGTAGCAGTCTTAATCGTAAATTCTTTTTTATAGTTAATAAAATCCATTTTTTTATCAACTATTACATTTTTAATTATCGGTTGCCGGATGGCATCCGACTTTGTTTTTCCGTTTTTTTTAGAGCTAATACAATTGTTAGCCGTTAAAATCGGAATCAAAATTAAAAGAATAAAAGTATATTTCATAAAACAGGTTTTAGTTTGCGAAAGATAAGTATAAAAAACCACTATACTTCAAAAGGGAATAATTTAAGTTTTACCTTTCTTGCCTCCCCTCTCCAATTGGAGAAGGGTTGGGGGTAAGGTCATAAAAAATAAAAACTCAAATTATAACATATCAAAGTAGTCAATTATTTTTTTCGTCAAAAAGTTTTTTCAGACGATAAATTTCGTCGCGATACATAGCGGCTTCTATAAAATTAAGTGCTTTTGCTTCTTTTTCCATAGATTTTCGGGTGGCATCAATAGTTTTTTTTACCTGGTCGCGTGTCATATATTTTAAAACAGGGTCGGCGGCAACTTCAATATTTTCATTTTCTATATATACTTTTAACTTTGCCTCTTGCTGTATAAATTCATTTAGCATTGATTTTGTTGATTTTATAATTTGCTGAGGTGTAATGTTATTGTCGGTATTATATTTAAGTTGCTTCTCACGGCGACGATTTGTTTCTTCAATGGTTTTACGCATCGATTCAGTAATTTTATCGGCATACATAATTACTCTGCCGTTCAGGTGTCGGGCGGCACGACCGGAGGTTTGGGTAAGCGACCTTGCCGAACGTAAAAATCCTTCTTTGTCGGCATCTAAAATGGCGACTAATGAAACTTCAGGTAAATCAAGCCCTTCGCGAAGTAAATTTACACCTATTAAAACATCAAAAGCGCCTGTACGTAAGCCATCCATAATTTCTACACGGTCAAGTGTTTCAATATCGGAATGAATGTAACGGCATTTTATATCAAACTTTGTTAAGTATTTAGCCAACTCCTCTGCCATACGTTTAGTAAGCGTAGTAACTAAAATACGTTCTCCAAGTTTTATTCTAACATCAATTTCGTGCATCAAATTGTCCACCTGGTTTAAGCTCGGGCGTACTTCAATTAGCGGCTCCATAATTCCTGTAGGGCGAATAACCTGCTCGGCAACAATGCCTTTGCTAAGTTGCAATTCGTAATCCGAAGGAGTGGCGCTAACAAATATTACCTGATTAATAATACTCATAAATTCTTCAAATTGCAGAGGGCGGTTGTCCATTGCTGCCGGTAGTCTGAATCCATATTCAATAAGATTTTGCTTTCGCGATTTGTCGCCTCCGTGCATGCCTCTTATTTGGGGAATAGTAACATGGCTTTCGTCAATTATAGTGATGAAATCAGGTGGAAAAAAATCAAGCAGACAAAACGGACGCGTTCCGGGTTTTCTTCCATCAAAATATCTTGAATAATTTTCTATACCCGAACAATAACCAAGTTCTTTAATCATTTCCAAATCAAAAGTAACACGTTCTTCAATTCGTTTGGCTTCAAGAATTTGCCCTTTGTTTTTAAACATTTCAATTTGTAAAAATAAATCATCCTGAATTTCGTGGATAGCAGTCTGAATACGGTTTTTGGAAGTTACAAAAATGTTTGCCGGATAAATTCTTTGGAAATCATGATTTTCGATAGTCAAACAGCTTACAGGGTCAATGGTACTGATTTCTTCAATTTTGTCGCCAAAAAATATAATTCTTGTGGCAACATCTCCGTAAGCAATAAAAACATCAATAGTATCGCCACGTACACGAAAGGTTCCACGTGTAAATTCATTTTCGGTACGGGAATAAAGACTATCAACCAATTGCCTTAAAAGTCTATCGCGACTGATTTTTTGTCCTGTGCTGATTTCAATCACATTGTTGTGAAAATCTTCGGGATTACCAATTCCATAAATACAACTGACAGATGAAACTACAATTACATCACGTCTTCCGGAAAGCAATGCTGAAGTAGCACTTAAACGTAATTTTTCTATTTCATCATTAATAGACAGGTCTTTTTCAATGTAAGTGTTTGATGATGGAATATATGCTTCGGGTTGATAATAATCGTAATATGAAACAAAATACTCTACTTTATTTTCAGGAAAAAATCGTTTAAACTCGCTATACAACTGGGCTGCAAGTGTTTTATTATGACTTAAAATAAGTGCAGGCTTCTTTATCCGGGCAAGCAGATTTGCTATGGTGAATGTTTTTCCGGAACCTGTAACACCAAGTAAGGTTTGAAATTTTAAGTCGCTGTTTACTCCGTCAATTAATTGCTTAACGGCTTCGGGCTGGTCGCCAGTGGGTTTAAAAGTTGATATGAGTTTTAGTTCCATAATGCAAAAGTACCAAAAAAATGGGAGTGGAAGAGTATGGGAAATTAATAAATTTGAAAACGAACAACTGAATTGTACGTTGCACGGGATAAATTTATACATTTTGTCCAAAAGGTATAAGGCGGGCTGTACGCTATAACTTTTACTATTTTTCCTTGTAAAAAAAGGTAACTTCTCAATATCCACAGGTAATTGTCAATAAAATAAGGTTAACCCCGTAGGACAATCCATTGACTGACTATGAATATTAAAAATGTATATCCAACGGGGTTAAAACCCCAAGATTAAAGGTTAAAGGGAGAAAAATAAAAAAAATAATTTCTTCCTTTTACCTTTGAGTTTTTATCTTTACCTTCCTCGTTTGTAACGAGGACACCCTGTAACCTGCATAGTTGTGAATAAAAAAAGAGAAATAAAACTCATTTCATTAATATTGCCCAAAAGAAAAATTATTATGGAACTTCTGCGAAGTTCTTTTAAAGAT
>PCSS01000082.1:0-2151 GCA_002771395.1 Bacteroidetes bacterium CG23_combo_of_CG06-09_8_20_14_all_32_9
TTTGTGCTACGGTTTGAGCCCAGAGTTGTTTTTTTAACGGTTCACTTGCACCTATTTGTGCACGAAACCGTTCGGTTTGTATGGTGTTACCGCACAATGGAAGTAATAATCCGGTTGGCAGGTGCCGGCTGTCGCAGGTAATAACTGCAACGGTATTTTCGAGCAAAGCCCCTATTAATCCCTGGGTAATAGTAATTTGATAATTGTCTAATACAACAATACCAATGTCTTCGACAGGGATAATTGCTTTAGCCTCTTTTTTATATACAGTAAAACCCTCAAAGTTTTGTAATTGCTTAGGCTCAGTTATACCTTGAGGGTTGGGCATTGAGGGTTTTACATTTTTTCTGTTTCTACTAAATGCACAACCATTTGCTCATCTTTTAAATTAAGGTAAGCAGGGTTTCCGAAATACAGTGTTCGTTTTATCATTTTTTAAATTTTTATTTAACTTTCAAGGTTTGCGAACCTACTGTCAGGCGATAGGCAAACAAAACCGGCAGATTCTTTGGCAAGTCAACCGACATATTCCAGGTGATGAGCATAGTATTAAACGCTTTGCATACCTTTTTCATATCTCCATCCGAAAGTTGTTCGGCAGGGGGAAAGTCATCCGTTTTCGGTCCGCAGTAATAGCCGAGCGTATGTTCGCGTTCGTTAAAAACATATCGTTCCGATTCTTCTAATTCTTCCTCAATGGTTTTTGGCTCGTGTAATTTTGCTTCTTTGGCATTGCGGTGAGCGGCAGCAATGTCTTTAAGCAGATATGGAATGTAGGGGTGTGTGGTTTTTTTATTTTTCATCATAGCGTTCGTTTGAATATCAGAGCAGAAATGAAATTCCTTTATTTCGCTGCTCATATTTTTCAATTTCCTGTTTCATGTATTTGATATGCTGACTTGACATGAAATTTCTGAAAATATTTATATCGTTTTTTTCTCCTGCATCATTTAATGCTTTTATGTAAGCGGGCTTGTCTTCAAGAAAGACGATGGAAAGCGGCTTGCCGTGAAATGCCTGTATAAAATTCATCAGCAGGCGGGAAGTGCGGCCGTTGCCGTCAAACCAGAGATGAATGTTTACTAAATAATAATGTGCGTCAAACGAAAGTTGATAAATTTCTTCATTGGTTTTTACTGTGTTTATTTTGCTTTGCAGTTTTTCGCAGAGTTCTTTTACCATGGGCGCAACTTTATTGTAGTTTACAAAATAAGTTGTTCCAGCAGTAACATTGCCGAGGCGGAAATCTCCTTTAGTATCATCACAAACACCCAAAGTGGTATTGCGTACCTGCCCGGTGTTTTTATTCACCAGAGCGTTTATTTGCTTGAGAAATTCAGGAGTAATTTTGCGTTTCAGAATTCCCCTCTCCTTTGAAGAGGGGTTAGGGGTGAGGCAAAAGAGCAATGCATTGTAGTGGTCTTTCACCATTTCATGTTCGCTCATTGATTTTCCTTTTGCAGTAATTCCTTCGGTGATGAGGAGTGTTGTTTCTTCAAGGGTAAGCGTGCTGCCTTCAATGGCGCTGCTGTTATGCACAATGGCGATGCGGTTGAATTTGTCAAAGTCAACTACATTGTTTAAACCAAGCGATTCAAACTTTTCAGTGAGCGTATTTAATTCTGTTAGATTCATAAGACAAAAATCAGTTTCAACTTTTTTAAGAATTCCAATATTTCCAATCCTCAATGGCTTCAAGCGTTTCCTGAACGGCTTTGATATTTTTCAATGACAAAAGTGGAACATCAAAAACATGCTCATCATAACATACTCCCACCAGCATATCGTTTCCGAATTCTTCATTGGTGGATAATTGAACCACCTCTACTGCCTTTTCTGTTTTGCCGCTATCCCTTTTTTGTATAATGATTGTTGCTTTAAACGGGAAGTGGAGTTTTTCTTCCATATAATAATACCATCCCATTTTCTGTTCCTCTTCATCGTGGCAGTCAACAATGATTTCGTTGTAGATGCGGTTTTCGCGTTCTTCGTTTTTCATGTTGGGCTGCTGAATTAGAGGATGCGTTTTATTATATTTTACATTATTTTATTGCCATCGGGTTTAATTATTTAACCGAGGCGGGTGAAAGTTACAAACTTTGGTTTTTATTTTATGCAGGTTTGATATTACCTAGGCGGTCTAATTTTATT
>PCSS01000082.1:2215-3486 GCA_002771395.1 Bacteroidetes bacterium CG23_combo_of_CG06-09_8_20_14_all_32_9
CACCTTTTAATTTTTTTGATTGCTTGTTTAATTCTTTAATTTTTTTAAAAACTAATAAGTGCTGGATATATGTGTCATCAAAAACAAAAGGTGAACAGTTTTTTTGTGAATCATATTCCTGCAATCCTGTTTTTGGTAATTCTCTATCACGTTCAATTTTAATTTCGTCTTTTTCTTCTGTACTTAATGGTTTGTACCATATTGGGTAAGCGTAATGATGTGGCGTGAAATGGCAATATGTTTTATCTGTTTTAACAACTCTGTAAATTCGTTTGTACCGGCTGTTTTCTTTTCCAAACCAAAATTCTTTATTTTTTTCTTTATCCAAATATGAAGGAGGATTAAATACTTCATCATCTACTGGTAAATAAACCAGTTCATCGGGTTGTAATAAAAACAGAACTTCTGTATTGGGATTGTCATTTTCAATTTGCTTTTTGATAATTTCTTCCACATAATTCAGACGGTCTTCATATCTTTTGGCGAATGTAATATTATTGATTTTGTCTTTCTTGAATTGTTCTAAAACCCATTTTACAGCATCGAAGAAAGTAATTGTCTGGAATGCCCTTTCCTTACCTTTTTGAAGAACAGTAAAGCAATAATTATCTCCGGTTTTAACATAATCCTTTTGACCGTTTCTATCAATTTCCTGCAACGAACTTTCACTGGCTGATGTTGCATATAATACTTTAATTGCATTAATAGGCGGTAATCCTTTTCCTTTTTTTGTTTTATATATTTTCCTGAATTTATTTAATTCTTCAATGCCATCAACAGAAAAGGCTATCTTGCCATTTAGACATTTATTTAGTTTTTCTTTTACCGTTTTATCATTGATACTCTCATAAAACTTTTCTAAATCTTCATTATTTATCAGATTCTCTCTATTTACAAATTTTTCAATCTGATTTTTTATTTCAACTTTATCATTAAACGCATTTCCCTCTTCATCCTCTATCAGTTGTTTAAAACAATAACGATGCAAGTGATCAAATAACCATGATTTATTTTCATTTCCTACTACATTATCTTCAATAAATGATCTAATACTTTTTTTCATACCCAATTTTTCCAACGGGTAGCGATATACATCTTTAGTGTCAAAATGAATTTCAACTTTTTTAATCTGATTACCTTTAAAATCAGTTATTGGTCCTTCATTTTCTTTTTTTAATGATTCTTGAGTTTCTTCTATATCATTATTATAACTATTTAGTCGTGTTTGAATAAGTGATTTATCTTCAGGTTTGACAATATAATTAATTAAT
>PCSS01000082.1:3569-5704 GCA_002771395.1 Bacteroidetes bacterium CG23_combo_of_CG06-09_8_20_14_all_32_9
TACTTTCAGCATTAACTCATCTAAACGTTTACCTGTTTTCTTATCTTCCCGATTTTGTATTAAAATTCTTTGCTTGGGTTTATGAGAAACGACAATGCTTTCAATATTTTTTCTGGCTTCTGCAATAAAACCGTCCCATGGCTCATCAAACATTCTCATGCTTTCAAATCCACCTAATATTTTTTGTTTTTCTTCTTTTGTTAGCTTCAAAAAAGCATCCATTGGCGTTTCGCCTTCTTCGATTTTTAATTGATCTTTACGTTCTTCAACATTTGTCTGCAGTATTTGATTTAATGTATTCAATTGTGTTATTTGCCCCTGTGAAGTACATGCTATCACTAAAGCATCAATTGCATGGTGGCGATGGTCAAGCCGTTTGCTCCACTCTTTTAATATCCAGTTATTATGCTTGTCTTTATCCACCCACTCTTTTTCATTTTCAGTAGTCAATAGCGCCATCTTTTTATATCGTTCTATTGATAACTCTTTGAAAATATTATTCAATTTCCAATGTTCTCGCAGATAGTCCGTAATACCGCCTGATGTGGTTGTTACATTTTGTAATCCAACAATACCTGCCAATTTTTCTTTTACTTTAATGGCAATATATTGCGTGTCTTTTTTCTGACGTTCAACAAAATCTTCCGGAATTTCTTTTAATAAAAGATTTTTTTGCTTTCTGCCATGAAATTGCTTTCTGACATATCTCTCAAAGTTCTCTAATGTTCGTATCTGAAATCCTCCGGCATTACCGCCTTTGCAATGTTCAATAAATTCCCATGCTGTTCTGTTATCTTTAGCATCATTCACCGCTTTTTCTGCAATGACTAAATTAGAGTTTGAATTATCGAAGAAGCGTTGCTTTGGTATAATATGTTCCTTATTGTATTCTGAACCATCAAATAATTTACATAGCGGAATTGGATTACCTGTATAAGGGGAAACAAAACCTTGTTCCTTCCAAATCTTATATTTAGTAATTTCATTCGGAGTAGGTATTCTTGTAAATGAACGACAAGAAGAATTACAACCATCGGCGATGCACTCATTTTTTGGACTAATTTTTTTATCTCCTCTTTTATATTCCAAAAGCATTATTTCATAAGCGGCTTCTTTATTTAATCGTTCTGCCTCTTTAATGCCTTTAAACATTTTTTCTCTTTCTTCCGCATTATTTTTTAATTCACGTGCAAGCTCAACTCTTATCTCCGAGGGTTTTGCATCGTATTGCTTCCAAATAGATTTTACCAATTGAAGCGTTTCATTTACAATTTGCTCAACAACCGGATTTCTTAATGTTTCCTCCTTGCCTAACGGTTGAATGTCGTGATAATTTTCTGCAATTTTATCAGGTTCTGCTGCTGTATGTCTTCCAAATAATAACTGTGCAGCAGCCCATTCCGGCCAATTGCCTTTCAATAATGTATCCCTGTTTTCTAAAATAAAATCTTTAACCAATGCTTTGCTTTTTTTGGTAGTCCTTTCTATTTCAGGACTATATTGATTAAAATCATTTTTATATTTTTCATGCAAAGCAATTAGTTCATTTATTTTGTCAGTATATTCATTTGATAAAGATTCACCTTCATTTAAAGGTTTCATCAATGGTAATATTTTTTCTATAGCTTTTTTGCTTAATGAGGCATATACTCGTTGAAATTTATATTGGGCTAATTCTAAGGACTTACTTCTTAAATCTGTTTCTGAATTTTGTTCTGAAAGTTTTGTTTTCAAAAAGTCTCTAATATCAATTACTCGTTTATCATCCTCATCCATTTCGTTACTGCCAATTCGATCGAACATTTTATCATGTAAATAAATGTAATAGCAGTTTGTAAAAATGGCTTCATCGTCTTTTCCAAAAATCGTTTCAAAGTCATTACCTAATAACTTTTTTAACGTAATAAGTGTTTCATTTCCTATTATATAGTTTTTATTATAACCCTTTACAAAGTATTTCCTTTCCTCATCTTTCCCCTGTTGCTTTAATCCAATGGCTTTAACAACACCATCAAATTTCATTTGCTTGGTTTTGAGCAATTCATTATATAATCTATTTTTTTGTTCTGTTGTAAGTAGAACCTTTTTATAGCGGGGTTTTGTACCTTCAGGTTGTTTTTCTTCAAGAAAAATCT
>PCSS01000170.1:0-1004 GCA_002771395.1 Bacteroidetes bacterium CG23_combo_of_CG06-09_8_20_14_all_32_9
AAATTATATTATAACATTAAACAGTTTAGGTGAATTTTATTTAAAAGCCGGGATGTACGAAAAATCTGAAAAGGTTTATTTGCAATTTGTTGATTTATGTTCAAAATTTTATGGAAATAATTCTGCCGATTATGCCACATCTCTTAATAATCTTGCTGTAACATACGAAAAACAAGGAAATAATTTTAAAGCCGAAGAAACATATTTAAAATGCCTGAAAGTAAAAGAAAAAGTATTTAAAAAAGAAAGCGATTATTATGCGCTCACACTATCTAATTTTGCTGTTTTATATGATAATATGGGCAAGTATAAAGAAGAGGAAACAGTATTAAATGAAGCAATTGATATTTACAAGAAAATATTTGGCGAAAAAAATCCGAATTACGCTTCTACTCTTAACAATATGGCATCATTATATTCTAATAATGGTAAATATAAGGAGGCAATTGAATTTTCAAAAAAAGCAATGGAAATTCAAAAAAATCTTTATGGTGAAAAATACGATGCTTATATTACATCTTTAAACAATTTATCATTGCTTTATTCACAAGTTGGGAATTTAGATTCTGCTGAAATATTAATTAAAAAAGCAGTAGAATTATATAAAGAAACTAAAGGGGAAAGTCATGCCGATTATGCTATTGCATTATATAATCTTGCTAATATTAAAATTGAAAAAGGAAAATATTTAGAAGCAGAAAAATTGTTAAAGAAAGCTTTAGAAATTCAAAAAATAGCAGTAAGTGAAAACCATGCCAATTATGCTAATACGTTAAATAGTCTTGCTGGATTATATAGCACTATTGGTAATTTTCAATTATCCGAAGAAACATATAACAAATGTCAAATAATATTTGAAAAAGTTTATGGCGATATGCATCCTGAATATGCTACTTTTTTAAATAATTTAGGATTGTTTTATTTTCAATCAGGTAATTTCGATAAATCGGAAGAGGTATTAAAAAAGTCTTTGGAAATACAATACAATTCTTTTGGCAAAGAGC
>PCSS01000170.1:1019-3439 GCA_002771395.1 Bacteroidetes bacterium CG23_combo_of_CG06-09_8_20_14_all_32_9
ATATGCTTAATAACTTAGCTAATACTTTTATTAAAAAAGGCAACAATAAACAAGCTGAAGAATATCTTTTGGAAGCTGTCAGAATAACAAAAGAAAAATTAGGTGTTGAGCATCCAAATTATGCTTCTGCAATTTTGAGTTTAGGTGTATTTTACTACGAAACCGGAAATTATGTAAAAGCAGAAAAATATTATTTAGAAGCTTTAGAGAAATATAAAAATGTTTTTGGTGAATCAAACACTAATTACTCATCTACATTAAATAATTTAGGTACTCTGTATCTCGAAATGTCAACTAATACTGAAAACTCAAAAGAAGCAACATTATTGGTTAACAAAGCTTCTGATTATTTTTCTAAATCGTTAAAAATTGATAGCATTGAATTTGGAATTAATAATCCCGATTATGCTTTGCATTTGAATAATTTAGCTGAGTTTTATAGAAATACTGGACAATTTGAATTGGCTGAACCATTATATTTAAAATCAATTGAAATTGAAAAGAAGATTTTTGGCGAAAATTTTTCAAATCTAGCAGTAACTTACCACAATTTAGCCTTGCTTTATAATGGAAACTCAAATTTAGATAAAGCGGAGGAATATTGCTTAAAGTCATTGAAATTAAAACAAACGGTTTTTGGTGATAATAATCCTCTTCTTGCCGAAACAATGTCGAGTATTGCATACATTTATGAATGTAAAAACAATTTTGTTGAAGCCGAAAAATATTATGCAAAAGCATCAAAACTTGGTTATGAACAAATTAAAAACAATTTTTCATTTTTATCTGAATCAGAAAAATCGAATTATTTGAATACTATTTCTTTGTATAACGACATGTTAAAATCATTTGCATTAAAATGTCAAAAAATAATTCCAGAAATCACTCAATTAGTTTATAATAATGAAATTACAAATAAAGGTATTTTATTAAAATCTTCATCAAAAATTAAAAACAATATACTAAATAGTGGTAATAATGAGCTGATAGCAAGATATGATAATTGGCTCGGTATAAAACAACAATTAGCAAAATTATATTCTTTGCCAAAAGCTAAACAATATCAGAATACCGACTCGCTTGAGGAGCAAGCAAATGCTATTGAAAAAGAATTGGTTTTAAAATCGAATGAATTTCAGAAAAACAAAGAACTTTTTAATTTAAATTGGTTAGGAATAAAAAAGAATTTAAAAGAAAATGAAGCAGCAATTGAATTTTTAAATTACAGAAAGTTAGAAAATAACAATACGTACAGTAATAATTATTGTGCATTAGTAATATTGCCTAAATCTACCGTCATTGCGAGGAACGAAGCAATCTCCCCAATAATGGTAAATCTTTTTGAGGCAAAAGAACTGGAAGCAGTAATTGGAGAATTTGCAGGAAATAACCTCGATTATATTTCAAAAATATATGGAACTTTAAAATCTCAAAATAACAAAATATACGATATTATTTGGAAACCAATTGATTCATTATTAACAGGAATAAATACTGTTTATTATTCACCATCGGGTTTATTGCATAAAATTGCCTTTTCTGCAATAATTACTGACGATAATAAATATTTGTCAGGCAAATACACGCTTAATTCTTTAGCTTCAACAAATATTATTACCGAACAATTTGATAAAGATATTTTAACAAAAAATTTGGGGCTATGTATTTTTGGAGGAGCTCAGTTTAGTTCAGAAAAAGGCGAACAGGAAATTTGGAAATACCTTGAAGGAACCAAAAATGAAGCAAATGCAATTAATAAAATATTATCAGATAACAAAATACCAACTAAAGAATTTTCGGGTTTACTTGCCAGTGAAGAGAATTTTAAATCTTTGGATGGGAAAAATTCACCTGCTATTTTGCACATTGCTACACATGGATTTTTCTATCCCGATCCAAAGGAAATTAAAGAAAATAAAGAAGAAAAATTAGAAGTTGGTGACGTTGCTTTTAGAGGTGGAGGTATTGGTATTGAGAGTTTTGTTACAAACACAAACCCACTAATGCGTTCGGGGCTTGCGCTTGCCAGAGCAAATGATGTATGGTCAAAAACAAAAGCTGATGGCGAAGATGGAGTACTTACAGCGTATGAAGTATCGAATATGAATTTGCAAAATACACAACTTGTAGTAATGTCGGCTTGCGAAACAGGTTTAGGCGACATTAAAGGTAGCGAAGGTGTTTATGGTTTGCAACGTGCATTTAAAATGGCAGGGGTAAAATATATTATTATGAGTTTATGGCAAGTACCCGATAAAGAAACCGAAGAATTTATGGTAACATTTTACACTAAACTTTTAAAAATAAAAGATATTCGAAAATCTTTTAACGAAACTCAAAAAGAAATGAGACAAAAATATGATTCGTATTATTGGGCTGCGTTTGTGTTAATTGAGTAAGTTGTTATTATGAACGAAGTC
>PCSS01000302.1 GCA_002771395.1 Bacteroidetes bacterium CG23_combo_of_CG06-09_8_20_14_all_32_9
CTATACGAATCCAGTCAATGCGATTATCCAACGGGGTAAACTTCGAAATTCGTTGTTCTATTGTTCGTTATTCATTTTTCTAATATTAGTGCCATTACCCTACCCCCCGCTTACACTCAAGCGAGCACACAAGGGGGAATTAGCACGAAAAATCTGAAATCATAAATCTGAAATCATAAATTTTTAATAAGGGGCTTTATTTTCGTCTTCAAAAGAGCGATTACTTTCCGATTTTGTTTTATCGGAATTTGATTTATTCATTTTTGATGGCATAACTACAATTGGCAACTGATTATCAATCTCACTCCCGGTACCAAACTCGTCCCAATCTGTAAATTTAGCGAAATTTTCAATAAATTTAAGATTTACATTAGCAACAGCGCCGTTGCGATGCTTTGCAATAATTATTTCGGCAAGTCCTTTTAATGATCCGTCTTCATCATTGAAACCATATTTTTCGGGGCGGTGAATAAATATTACTATGTCTGCATCCTGTTCAATAGCACCCGATTCACGAAGGTCGGAAAGTTGCGGGTGTTTAGAACCAGTTCTGGTTTCAACCGAACGGTTTAACTGCGAAAGAGCAATAATAGGAACATTAAGGTCTTTTGCCAAAGCTTTTAGTGAGCGTGAAATAGTACTAACCTCCTGCTCACGCGTACCTTTGTAATCGTTTGGCGAATTCATCAACTGAAGATAATCAATTATAATTAATTTTACATCATGTTGCGATACAAGGCGACGGGCTTTTGAGCGTAATTCAAAAATAGAAATAGCCGGAGTATCGTCAATATAAATATTGCAATTTTCGAGTGTTTTAATTTTTGCATCAAGAATATTCCATTCTTCCCTGCTTAACTTTCCTGTTCTTATTATTTCGGCTCGGATTTCGGTTTCGGCAACTAATAAGCGATTAACCAACTGAACTGATGACATTTCCAAACTAAAGAAACCAACTGCCTGTTTATGATTAACTGCAATATTTCTTGCCATAGAAAGTACAAAAGCGGTTTTACCCATACTGGGACGACCTGCTATTACAATCAGGTCCGATTTTTGCCAGCCAGATGTAATGCGGTCAATATCTGAAAACCCCGAAGGAACTCCGCTTAATCCATCAACTCTTTCTCCTGCAATTTTTATTTGTTCAAGAGATTCTTTTATAACAACATCAATTGGTTGAGATTCACGTCTAACAGTTCCATCAGAAAGCCCAAATATTTGATTCTGACTAAAATCTAATAAATCATCAATATCTTCTTCGTCATCAAATGCTTTCTTTTCTATATCGGTAGCAATGCGGATAAGTTCGCGTTGAATATATTTTTGTAAAATTATTCTTGCATGAAATTCAGAATGTGCCGCCGATGCAACTCTTCCTGCTAATTTGGTAAGATATAACGCTCCACCGGTTTCTTCGAGTTGTTTTCGCCTAACAAGTTCATCTTTTACAGTAAGTATATCAATAGGTTGCATTTCTTTAAATAATGCAGAAATTGCTTCGTAAATTTTTCTGTTAGAATCGCTGTAAAAACATTCGGGTTTTAAAATTTCCAGAACGGTATTTGCTGCATCTTTATCAATCATAATTGCACCAAGTACAGCCTCTTCCAATTCCAAAGCCTGTGGCGGCACTTTACCTAAATTTGCCGTACCCTGATTTTCTGTTTTAGTTTTATATTCTTTTTGTGCCATATTAAAATTTTCAGGGTTCAAAATTAAAAATTGATTTTACAAACTAAATAAAAAAATACATTTGTTTATTAACAACAAATGTTTGTTCTTTTGTTGAAAAAATGTGAACTTTATGGCATGCAACAGAATATAAAAATTGACTGTATAAACAACGTGCACAAATTTGTGTTTTTATTTATTGCATTGCTAATTACTGTATTAATGTTGATTTTTTCGTGCCGGAAAGAAAAAAAGAATGACCCTCCGGTTATATCCGTTTACTTTCCGTTGCCCGATATAGCCTTAAATGCAATTGATAGCGTTAGGGTAATTGCAACAATTTCAGATGATTCGGGTCCGTTAATTGTTTCAATATACATAGCCAATGAACAAATGCAGGCTTTTACCACATCGCTGGTGAAAAGTTTTTCGGGAAATGAATTAAATGTTGATGAATTTTATTTTTTCAACAATAAATATTTTGAAAGCGGATTTTATTACCTCGTAATCCATGCTGATGATGGTAAAAACGTTGTGAATAAATTCATTAAAGTATATATTACAGGAATTACAAGGATTTTACAATCTGTGTATGTGGGAGTTGAGGATGTATTGGGAGTTAAAATTTTTTGTAGCAACAGTTCCGGCAATTTTAACCAGGTTGGTATTATTTCTTCAAATATAATAAGTGCATGTATCAATAATTATTCGCAACAAATATATTTTCTTTTGAGCAATGGAGATTTTTTATGCTATTTACTTCCCGATTTTCAGAAGGAATGGCAAAAAAACGGATTTTCGGCTCCCGGACATATATTTAAAGGTGAAACAAAAGAATATAAATATTTTACTTATGTAACTGATGCTAATGGATTTGTATATGGATTTGATAATTCCGGAATTGTAAGAAAAGTGATTTCTGTAACTGACGGAGCGCCTTTTCGTTTTAATTTTTGTAATTCCCTACTGATAACGGCGGTAGAAGATGATGTTTCGCAAAATAATTCTTTACAGGCAATTACATTAAACGGAGGTTTAATTTGCAAATACCAGGTTAACTTTTTCCCATCTGCTTTTTTACCTTATGCGGCAAATACTGTTTTAGTCTGGGGCGAAAGTCAAAATCAGGTTCAAATATATACTTATAATACAGAAATTAATTATTTATACACTTTTGGAAATCCAATTCAGGGAAATTTTAATGCTGCCATTGAAACTCCCGATAATAAATATCTTGTATCAGTTGGTAATGAGATGAATGTGATTGAAAAAAATTATGGTTCTGCAACAATTTTTGCAGATGGAAAACGTGCCGATTTAATAAAATTTGAAGATATTTCTCAAACCATTTATGCCACTGACAGTAATAATTTAACAATTTATAATTATCCCTCACCGGCAGTAGTTTACACATACAGTTTTACCGGAAAAGTGCTATTCTTCGATTTTTTGTATAACAAATAAAAATTAGTTCTGTACTTTGAAGCAGGATAAATTAGTACATTTGTAAAAGCCCAAAATTTCAAGCCCAAAGTTTCAAGAACCAAGACCTAACCTATATTTCCTTTTTAAATTTTGGACTTTGAATTTGGAATTTGGAACTTAAAATATACGCAAATTATAACATACTAAAGAGGGGTTCTAAAAATTAGATTTTTCGAGGCGGACAAGATTTTAAAACCGTAGTTTACCCTGTTAAATACGAAGAAATTTAACAGGGTTTACTGTTGTAAATGAGAACTTAGCGAAGCGATCTCATTCACCCCGTTAGATATTTGTTAATTAAAAG
>PCSS01000367.1 GCA_002771395.1 Bacteroidetes bacterium CG23_combo_of_CG06-09_8_20_14_all_32_9
CTTCTGTAGTTTTGCGGGTGAGTAGTAACCTAAATTTATTAGCAGGCAATGAGTTTAAAGGGATTGCTTCGGTCATTCCTTCCTTCGCAACGACGCTTCGGCTTGCATTTTACATATTACAGACAGACACTAAATAGTGGTTATTCAACAGATTATCCAACGTGGTGAACCCCGTACAAAGTATATCACTTTAATCTTCTTTCTTCCAAAACCCCGTTCCCCATAGCAGTCCAAATGTAATCATTCCATTAATTATTAACAACTCATAGCCAAGTTCGTAACCGTTAAAAAGTTGTTTGGAGTAGGTGCTTAAAAAATAGCAGATAATGGGTGAAAGTATAGCTATAAATGGAACCATACGGTCATTTACATAGCGTTTGGTAAATAGTCCGAAACTGTATAATCCTAATAATGGCCCGTAAGTGTAAGTTGCAACTGTAAGTAGTTTGCTGATTACCGCCTGGTTGTTTACGGCTTTAAAAACAACTATTATTATTAACAATAACAAAGCAAATGAAAGATGTACTTTGTAGCGTGTTTTGCGAATTTGTTTTTCCTGCAGGTTCTTTTTGTTTAGCCCGAGAAAATCAACACTAAATGAAGTAGTAAGTGAGGTTAAAGCACCGTCGGCGCTTGGAAAAGCTGCCGAAATTAAACCGATTAAAAATATGATTCCTACGGCAGGACTGAAATATTTAAGAGCAAGTAATGGATAAAGATCATCGGTTATTTTTGGGATAGCAATATTATTGGCATAAGCGTACATGTAAAGAATTGCTCCCAAAAATAAAAACATCAGAATAACAAAAACAATAATTACCGAAAATGTAAACATATTTTTTTGTGCCTCACGGATGTTTCTGCAACTCAGGTTTTTTTGCATCATTTCCTGGTCAAGTCCGGTCATGGTAATGGTAATAAACATTCCGGCAAGAAATTGTTTTAAAAAATGTCGTTTATCGTTCCATTCACCTGCAAAAAACATATCCGACATACTTGAATTTTGTACTTTTTCAACAAGATGTGGAAAGCTAAGTCCAAGTTCATTTGAAATAAAAACAATAGTTAATACTACTGCAGTAAGCATTCCTATGGTTTGCAGCGAATCTGTCCACACAATGGTTTTAACACCGCCCTGGTAAGTATATAAAATAACAAGCACAATGAAAATAAAAACAGTTAACCAAAATGGAATATTCCACGCATCAAAAACAAAAATTTGAAGCACATTAATTACAATGTACATGCGGAAAGCTGCACCCAAACTGCGGGATAGAATAAAAAAGAAAGCCCCGGTTTTGTAAGACCGGAAACCAAACCTATCGCCAAGATAAGAATAAATAGATGTAAGATTTAGCCGGTAATACAACGGTAAAAGAACGGTAGCAATTACAATATAACCGAAAAAATAGCCAAGTGCAATCATCATATACGAGAATTGCGTTGTGCCTACCCATCCGGGAACCGACATAAACGTAACACCCGACAGCGAAGTGCCAATCATACCAAAAGCTACTACAAACCAAGGCGATTTGCGTTTTGCATTAAAAAAAGTTTGCGATGTAGCTCCTCTCGAGGTTAAGCGAGCTATTATTAGCAATACAATAAAATAAACACTTATTATAGAAAATACTAATATAGAACTCATGTTTTGAAAAAAGTTAAATGTTTATTGTCCGCCCTGTTATTCTTTTCACTGGGTTTACCCTGCTGGATATTGTTTTTATTTTTTCTTGAGCCGTTTTCATGGCGTTATCCAACGGGGTGAATTTGTACATTTTGATTGTTAAAAAATTTCAAATTTCAGATTATTTACAGAGTTGTCGTATTTTATGCCAAACTTATGAATTAATTATAAAAATGGAGTCCAGAAACCATAAAAAACAGGGCGTAACCGAAAAGCCATATAGAGTGAGGAAATTAAATAGATTCTGTCCGTAAAGTCGAAAAATTTGAAAAATAATATCAGAATTTTAAAATTTGATATTTCAGGTATAAGGAAATAAGGTATAATACGCACCACCTTATACCTTTATACCATATACCTCTATACCTTATATTGTAATCATAAAATGTAATAATTTATCCCGTTTATAGTATAATTTATATTTTAACCGGTAAACTTTATTTCGCTTTAATCAGTGTTTGTCTGTAATATAAATAGATTTGATTTTCAATGACTTTTTACCCCAGACCATAAAGGGAGAAGTTATTGAAAATTAACGCTCCCTTTAGAGCAATGTCGTTAAGTTAAGGAATAAAATGTTGTTTATCAGGATTTTTAATTACCCCCGACATAAATGTCAGGGAATTAAATTAGCATCATTTTGGGGCTTTAGCCCAATATTCGTTAAAAATGTTGGGCTAAAGCCCAGTTTAATTTGTATATTTTCCCACGAACTAAAGTTCGTGGCTATTGATTATCTGCAAATTAAACATTAACTAAATGACATTGCCCTGCCAACTGCCAACTTTATAGTGGTTTTTAATGTATTACAAACTTATGCTTTATTATTCTGTTTCCCGAAATAACCTCAATGATGTAAACCCCATCTGATAAATTTGAAATATCAATGTTAGTTTTCGTACCTTCTATAGTTGAACATAATTTTTCTATTCCCAGTATATTATAAACTTTAATTTCTGTTTTAAATTTATTCTCAGCAAGAATTAAAGTCAGGTAATCAAAAGCAGGGTTAGGGTAAATTCTGACGCTTTCATCTGTATTTTCTGTAACAGATGTGATAACAAATTCAATAATGTTTGAAGTATCCGAAACACAGCCATTCTGGTCGGTAACAATAACATAATATAAACCCGTTAAAAAAGGAGAGTATATCGAATCGGTAGCACCGTTTATCAATATACTTCCGAGTTGATTCATGTAATACCACTGATTGCCATATCCCGCCGAAGAAATAAGGGAATCTCCCGTTTGAGTCAACACAGGAGTGGAAGGAAGAGGAAATACAGTAATATTTATAATATTAGAAGTGTCTGTGCAATTGCCATTTGTGATAATCACAGTATAATTTCCGCTTAGGTTTACTGTGTATGACGATAATATGGCTCCGGTGATGTTATTTCCGTTGAATTGCCATTGGTAATTATATCCTGTGGACGGATTTGCGTTAAGAACAACAGAGCCTCCATCGCAGAATGAGGTATTTCCGGTAGCTACAGCAGTAACGCTTACATCCTGGTAAATGGTAATGGATATTTCAGCAGAAGTAATGGTATCACATACATTAATAACATTCACTGTATAATTGCCATCTTGCATTGCAGTATAAAAAGAGTCGGTAGCTCCTGTGATATCGGAACCATTAAATTGCCACTGGAAACTGTACCCGGTTC
>PCSS01000332.1 GCA_002771395.1 Bacteroidetes bacterium CG23_combo_of_CG06-09_8_20_14_all_32_9
TATTGTGAGTAATCCTTGTTCTTAAATCAAAAGAAACCGTCATTGCGAACTGAAGGGTTGGCTTGTGCGAAAGGGTAAAGCAATCTAAATTTAATAATAAACAATGAGTTATAAGGAGATTACTTCGGTCAATCCTTCCCTCGCATCGACGCTTCAATTTACATATTACAGACCGGCAATAATGATGAAAGTTAAAATCAAATTTTAAAATAATTTTTTGTTTTTAATTTTGTCTTATCATTAAGTTCAACATACGCTTTTTAGTTAAGGGAACTTCTAAAAATACGCAATTCGTCATGCTGAATTTATTTCAGCATCTTTAACTTCCTAATAATCAGATTCCGAAACAAGTTCGGAATGACATGTCATTAATTTTTAGAAGTTCCCTTAAATTTATAAATTCAAAATTAATAAATTTTATAACCAAAACGAAATATTATACTTTAAAAGGACATAAAATGCGTTTTTTCGTTCGTTTACCCCGTTGGATATTGTTTTTGGTTCGTTCTTACTGATTAGAAAATAAATTATCCAACGGGGTGAATTTATAAACTATCTGACGGGGTAAACGTTTTTGCGGTGGTTTTTCCGCTTTATACAGATTAGGTATAAGTTTATACTAAAATTGAAATTTTATTTTCCTTTAAAATCCTTTACCTTTATCATACTATTTAATTATTGTGGCTTCGTTAAGTGATAATATACAATTTGTTCAGGGAGTTGGTCCAAAACGTGCAGAACTTTTTGCCGCCCAACTTGGAATAAGTACCATTGAGGAAATGATGTACTACTTTCCTTATAAATACATTGACCGCACAAAGTTTTATAAAATTTCGGAGCTTAATTCTGAATTACCTTACATTCAAATACGTGGCAAAATTCACGAATTTAAAATCATTGGCGCAGGTAGGGGAAAACGTCTCTCTGCACGATTTTATGATGAAACCGGAAGTATAGAATTGGTTTGGTTTAAAGGACTTGCATGGATTACCAAAAACTACAAAACAAATGTGGATTATGTTGTTTTCGGAAAACCTAATCTTTTTGGTCATAATATAAATATAACCCATCCCGAAATTGAAGATGCAGTGAAGTTTGATAAAAGTCTTACAACGGCTTTGCAGTCACAATACAGCATTCCTGAAAAACTAAAAGCTAATTTTATAAGTTCAAAAACTATCAGAACTATTCAGGAAAATATTTCCAGGCAATTTGTTTCAATAATACACGAAAGTTTGCCGTCATTTCTTATTGATAAATTAAAACTTGTTTCGCTTAAAGATGCTCTTTTTCAGGTGCATTTTCCACAATCGTCCAATAAGTTAAAAAATGCACAGTTCAGGTTGAAATTTGAAGAACTTTTTTTTATTCAACTTAACTTATTAAAGCAAAAAAAAAACAGGAAAGAGAAATCTAAATGTTTTATTTTTTTAAGAGAAAAAGATAATTTCACTAAACTACTTTACAAAAGACTTCCGTTTAAACTTACTCAGGCACAAATTCGCGTACTTGGCGAAATACGAAGCGATTTTTTATCGGGTAAACAAATGAACCGTCTTTTGCAAGGTGATGTGGGAAGCGGCAAAACTCTTGTCGCCTTGTTATCAATGCTTATGGCTGTTGATAATGGTTTTCAGGCATGTATTATGGTTCCTACCGAAATTTTATCAAACCAGCATTACAGAACTATTTTAAAATTTATAGGAGATATTGGGGTAAACGTCAGTTTATTAACAGGTGCTACAAAAAAATCGGAACGAAAAGAATTACATAACGGTTTACAAAATAAAACCATCAATATTCTTATTGGTACGCACGCACTTATTGAAGATGAAGTTAAATTTGCAAACCTCGGTTTAGTTATTATTGACGAGCAGCACCGCTTTGGAGTCGCCCAGCGTGCAAGGCTCTGGCAAAAAAACGAAATTGAACCTCACGTACTTGTAATGACTGCAACACCAATCCCCCGTACACTTGCCATGACGCTATACGGCGACCTTGATATTTCTGTTATTGACGAACTTCCTCCGGGCAGAAAACCTGTTAAAACAATGCACTTTTTTAACAATTCTGTTTTAAGCGTTTTTAGCTTTTTAAGAAAAGAAATGGCAAAAGGCAGGCAAATTTATGTTGTTTTTCCATTAATAAAAGAATCAGAAAAGATGGATTATAAATATCTTGAAGATGGTTACGAAGGATATAGCCGCGATTTTCCACCTCCCGAATATTTAATTTCTGTTGTACACGGGCGAATGAAGTCTGCTGAAAAAGAAAAATCAATGGAATTGTTTATTAAAGGTGATGCTAAAATTCTTATTTCTACTACGGTAATTGAAGTTGGAGTTGATGTGCCAAATGCTTCGGTTATGGTTATTGAAAGCGCCGAGCGTTTTGGGCTTTCCCAATTACACCAGCTGCGAGGCAGAGTAGGGCGGGATGCCGAACAATCGTATTGTATTTTAATGACAGGCGATAAACTTTCTAATGATGCACGCAAACGAATTGAAATTATGGTTAAAACCAATAACGGCTTCGAAATTGCCGATAAGGATATGGAACTACGAGGACCCGGCGATATTGAAGGAACTCAACAAAGCGGGCTGCCCTTTGAACTGAAAATCGCCAATTTAGCCGCCGATGGTCGCATACTTCAAACCGCCCACAATGAAGCTGAAATTATTATAAAAAATGATATGTATTTACAAGCACCGCAAAATCAGTTACTTTTAGAACAATTAAAAAAACTAAATCGTAATGTGCTAAACTGGAGTAAAATAAGTTAAAATGTTACTACTCGTACGTTTGTTCTTTGAAATTTGTTTATTTATGATAAATTGTTTTACTTTACGGATAATAATGAGTTGGCTACGTAGGTCTATTGAACCTGTTGCTGAGTTTATTATGTCCGCCAGGTAAAAATCGGGAAATAACATGGTTCACGAAACCGTATTTACGAGGCTGATGTTACCTGGTAATTGTAAAACTAAAATTTTTGATTATGAAACTTTATTTAGGTGGAGATGTAAGTAAAGGATATGCCGACTGGATAATCCTTTCAGAAAAAACAAGCTGTTTTGGAAAACTTTCAGCTTGATAAGGAAAATAGTCAGTCATTTGCTTAAAATTGTCAAGGTTGCGGTCTTTTTACTTATTAGTGTTAACGGGTTGGTTTGAACATGGAGCATTGAGCATTATTTGCTGCAATTATATCTGAATAGAGGGAAGTGAATAGTAACAAACTAATGTGCAATAAAAATTTACCCCGTTATATAATTTATTTCATAGTCATTGATACTTTTTTAAGAGGGGTTCTAAAAATTAGATTTTTCGA
>PCSS01000359.1 GCA_002771395.1 Bacteroidetes bacterium CG23_combo_of_CG06-09_8_20_14_all_32_9
AATATTAACTGATATTAACTGAATTATTGTTTAAATACTCTTTGGGTTGAGTAGTTACGAATTTCTAAAACAAACGGAATTGAAAATTTAGCCGTATTAGTCAAGCAAAAATATAACGCTTCCTTAGTTTCAATTGATTGCAGAAGCGGTTGATACTGATTATAAAATATTGCTATTTACCTGCGGATATGGAGAAGTTACAGAAATTTTATCTAACGACCATCTTTTAGAATAGAGCCATAAGAATTTAATTTCTTTTCCTCAGAATGGAAATAAAAGTATGCTCAAAATTTGCATCGGGTGAAGGAGCCGGCGATAAAATTATTTTTCCGTAAGGGTCAATAAGAAAGTATGATGGCAGAGCTATAACATTGTAAGTTTTTACAATTTGCTTAGTGTTTTCGGGCGTTAAAAATATCCATTTATAGCTGTTTTTATTACAAAATTCACGGGTTGCAGAAACAGAGCCATTACAGAAAATGGTTACTACATCAAGGTTTTGGGCAAATTTTTCGGAGATGGTTTTTAATAAACTCAATTCATTAGCACAGGAATAGCTTCGCAAATCGGTAAAATTTATATACAAGTATTTTCCTCTTAATTCAGAAAGGTTTATTCTTACACTATCCTGATTTAGCAGTGCAAACGAAGGAGCATTGGAGCTGGAAATCATAAAATTAACTTTTTGTTGAATATTTTTTGCAATTTGCTTTAGTTCCGGTGTTTTTGCACAAATTGTCATTGAGTCTAAGGTCATTAATAATTGTTTTCGGGGAAACGACTTATATTCAGTAGTATTAATATCGTAAAAAGCATCATGCAATCCTTTCAGAATAATCATGTCAATAAGGGTATCATTTGATAGTGCCGGATTATTTTTAAATGTTTGTTTAAGTGCAGCCGGACTTTTAGCTTTTGCAATATCTTCTAATATCCCTGCACCCCATGACTTTGTTGCCGAAACAGAAAAATAATGTGCAAATACACAATTAAACATATCCATATATGCTGTATTATTCAAGTACAAACTATTGTTATTGAAATTGTATTTTATAATAAAATTATTGTCGCGTTCGTAAGCCATAAATTTTAACTTACTTATTTTATATTTCATATAAGTTTTAAAATATGGATTTTGTGCCCATATAAACTTTTTTTCGATTACATAAATTGCTGAATCAGTAAACGATTTTTTTGCTATGTAATATGTTTTTATAAATTTTTTTGCTAAAAAAATATCGTATTCTTTGTCAAAACAGTTGATTAAACTATTTAGCTCACAAGAATCTGAACCTTCAATTTCCGGGATTATTTCAACAGGTTCGAAAAATGGATTTAACTCATCTGCAACAGAGAGTTTTTTTCTTGACGGAAATTGTAATTTATATGTTTTTCCCGGTTCAATGTAAAATGTTAAACGGAAAAAATCTAAAGGAATAAAAACTGAAATTGTTTTGCCGGTATTTACTTTACACTCAAAATTGCCTGATTCATTTACTTTTCCGCAATAAAGTGTATCGGTTTTGTTTGAAATAAAATCTGCCTTGGTAAGAATAAAAATGCTGTCGCCGGTATAAGAATTTTGATTAAATGAGATGTAAGTGCTTTGTGCAAATAACTGTGAAGTAAAGAAAAAAAATAAAAGAATAAGACCAACAGCAAATCTGAACATGTGGATTTTATTTTTTTAAATTTATACTATCGGGAACAAATAAGTTTGCATCGCCGCCGTTTTTAAAAACCTCGCGAACAATTGTACTTGTTATTGATGTATGTTCGGGAGTTGTTAGTAGAAAAACAGTTTCGATATTTTGTGCAAGAAAGCGATTAGTTTGAGCTATTGCACGTTCAAATTCAAAATCTGCCGAAGTTCTTAATCCGCGTAAAATAAAACCTGCATTCATTTTTTCACAAAAATCAACAGTAAGACCTGTAAACTCCATTACTTCAATCTTTGGCTCGTTTTTAAATGTTTGCTTAATCCATGTTATTCGTTTTTCGGGTGAAAATAAATAATCTCTTTTTTCGGCATTAACTCCTATTGCTATAATAATTTTATCAAAAAGCGGTAAAGCTCTTTTTACTACCGATTCATGTCCCTTGGTTATTGGATCGAACGACCCCGGAAAAATTGCTATTCTTTGCATAATAATTAAGGTTTGCTATTTTTTTTTACCGCAAAGTTTCAAAGCGTTTAATAATTAAGGAAAAATTATATTTTGCCTCGTCAGACCGGTCAATATTAAAGCCACTTGTCATAGCTTTTCTTTACTTTTGAATGAGGAGTAACTTTACCATTTTCAATGTCAGCAAGTCCTTGGGTAATAGACTTTTTCTCAACTTCTGAAATTGTATTCCACCAGCCAGTTGATATTGAAGGATTTTTAATTAAAAATTTAATTTTTTCAATCATTGTCTGGTCTTGTAATTTAACAAGCCATTTAATAATATTTAATTTTTTTGCTTGAAGACTTGAACTATTCATAAAATTTATTTTTTACAAAAGTATATAAAAAATTGACATTTCCAAAAGCACACACATGTTGCCTACCGGTTTGGCGGTTGCTGTACGGTGGCGATTTCACTCCTGAATTTTCCACGAAGTACAAAGGTTTCAATATACACGTCACTGTTATACGAGCCACTTTCCCGCCACTGACAGCAACCGCCTGTTATGCATAGTTAATTTACTACTATTTTTTTAATTATTATTGTATGGTTTTTTAATACAACCTCGATAATATATAATCCTGTTTTAATGTCGTTTAAAACATATTCGCTATTTATATTTGTAAACTCATTCATGCAATTTCCCATAGCGTCTGTTATTTTCAAATGCAGTATTTTTTTTGGATTTATTATTGTGAGCTTTTTTGTAAACATGTCATAATTCAATAAATTAAATTTATCCTTTTCAATTTCTTTTACATTAATTGGTAAATCAGGATTATATACGACATTTGATGAATCTGATTCTCCATCAGGATTTACATATACTGCCGTTACCCACACCCAACCCATTACTCCTAACTCAAAAGTTAACGCAGTGCTTGTAGTTGTGAATACAATTGTATCTGGAGCATATTCGGGTTTATAATGTAATTTGTAATATAATAACGTCGCTGTAGTTAACGATGTATCTGGGGCATTCCATGAAAAATAAGAACAATAGGCTGGGCCTATTAAAGAAGTATCACCACAAGGTCCTCCGTCACCCATCATATAATAAGTATAATTAAATTGAAAATTTATTGGAGCAGGAAATTGTCCTTTCATTGTAATTGTAAAAATCATACATATTACAATTAATATTGTTTTTGCTTTCATATGTTTATAGTTTTATATCTGTTTTATTTCAATTAATTACGCATAATTCCTTTATATGTAAGGTTTTTCCTTACTATGCATACAAAAATCAATTGTATATGTAAGGTTTTCCCCTTTTTTAATTACACATTAAA
>PCSS01000185.1:0-3441 GCA_002771395.1 Bacteroidetes bacterium CG23_combo_of_CG06-09_8_20_14_all_32_9
TGAATATAAACAAATTACAAAAATATAAACACATGAAACACATGAAAACACCCTTGTTATTTATAATGTTATTCATTGTAAAACCAATCCTGTTTTTCATTCTGTTTAATATTTCGTGCCAATATGCTGATTATTCAATTAACATCTTTTCCGATTAAATTAATAATTTAGTTTTATTTGAAACTCAACCTTAAATCATTATTTTTTTAATTTTGATAAAATTTAAACTATGAGTGAAACCATTTTAAAAGCACTAATGAGGCTTTTTGCAATTATTGCCGATGTTGAAATTGGCGAAAATGGCGAAATTTCTAATCCCGGAAGAGTTGTTGTCGCCTCATATCTCAAACAACAACTTAACCAGGAATTGGTTGACGAATATCTTGCATTATTTGATGAATATATTGCCCAGCACCATAGCAAAAAAGGCAAAAAACGCCTTTCGGCAAACAGTGTTAAAGTTCTGGCAATATGCTCACGGGTGAATGATGAATTACGTCAGGAACAAAAGATGCTTGTTCTGCTTAAACTTTTTGAATTTATTAATTACAACAATAAAGTAACCGGGGATGAATTTGAATTTGTAAAAACAGTTGCCGATACATTTAATATTGATAAACTTGAATTCGATAATTGCAAAGCATTAGTACTTGATAAACCTGATAAAATTCCACATAAGCAGCATTTATTATTAATTGATAACGATAAAGATTTTTCAAACACCGAAGTAAAACATATTTACAACGAACATGTTACAGGTCAGTTAGTTATTTTGCATATTGAAAGCACAAACATGTACGCTTTTGGTTATATTGGCAACGAAACATTTTATTTGAATAGCCAGGTAATTTATCCGAAAAGAGTTTACGTACTTGTAAAAGGCTCATCTATAAGAAGTCGTAAAACAAGTCCAATTTATTACAGCGATATTGTAGGAGCATTTCTTAGCCAGTTAAAAAGCGAAAAAATTACTTTCACAGCCAAAAATGTAGAGTTCAAATTTAACAATTCTGATAACGGTCTTCACCTTTTCAACTTTAGCGAAGAAACAGGACAACTTATTGGTGTTATGGGAGGTAGTGGTGCCGGAAAATCTACACTTCTTAATATCCTGAATGGTAACATAAAACCTCAGAAAGGCGAAATCTTAATAAATGGTCATAATATTTATACCGAAAAAGAAGCAATTAAAGGAGTTGTAGGCTTTGTCCCCCAGGATGACCTCTTAATTGAAGAACTTACAGTTTACCAAAATTTATATTATAACTCAAAACTTTGTTTTAGCGAATATACCGAAAAACAAATAGACGAAGCCGTTACCAAAGTTCTTCAGGATCTGGATTTATATGAAATCAGAAATTTAAAAGTTGGCGGACCTTTAAATAAATTTATTAGCGGCGGACAACGCAAGCGATTGAATATTGCCCTGGAACTTATACGCGAGCCAGATATTATGTTTGTTGATGAACCTACTTCGGGACTTTCGTCAATGGACTCCGAAATGGTAATGGACCTTCTTAAGGAAATTACTCTGAAAGGAAAGCTTGCAATAATTAATATTCACCAACCTTCGTCTGATATTTTTAAATTATTCGACAAAATTCTTATACTCGATAAGGGCGGTTATCCTATTTATTTCGGAAACCCAACCGAATCTGTTGTTTATTTTAAAAAAGCAACAAACCATATTAATGCCAACGAAAGTGAATGTACAACTTGCGGGAATGTAAATCCCGAGCAGGTTTTGCAAATAGTAGAATCTAAAGTAGTTGACGAGTACGGAAAACTCACAAAGAACCGAAAAACATCTGTTAAAGAGTGGAATAAATACTATACGGATAATATTGATGTAAATTTTAAAGAAAAAACATTTTCGAAAAAAATTCCAAAAAATAATTTTAAAATACCAAGTAAAATAAAACAATTCAGAATTTTTACTGTTCGCGATGTGTTATCAAAACTTACTAACAAACAATACCTGCTTATAAATTTTCTTGAAGCACCTCTCCTTGCTTTTATTCTCGGCTATTTTACCAAATATATTGCCGGCGATGTATATCTTTTCAGCGAAAACGAAAATCTTCATGCTTATCTTTTTATGGCAATTGTTGTATCTCTTTTTCTTGGTCTTACTGTTAGTGCCGAAGAAATTATACGCGACCGTAAAATTTTACAACGTGAACATTTTTTAAGTTTAAGCAGATTTAGTTACATTAATTCTAAAGTGATGATAATGTTTGTGCTTTCTGCCATTCAAATGCTGAGTTTTGTACTCGTAGGAAATTATATTCTTGGCATTAAGGGATTAAATATAAATTATTTTATTATTCTTTACAGTTCCTCTTGTTTTGCAAATATGCTTGGATTAAATATTTCGTCGGCATTAAACTCTGTAGTAACTATTTATATTCTAATACCTTTTATTCTTGTACCACAGCTTCTTTTAAGCGGTGTAATTGTAAAATTTGATAAATTACATAAAACATTTGCATCATATAAATTTGTTCCGGTTGTTGGCGATATAATGACTTCAAGATGGGCATTTGAAGCACTTGCCGTAACCCAGTTTAAAGATAATAAATGGGAAAAAAACTTTTTCGAAATTGAACGCAAAAAAAGCTATGCGGAATTTAGGTTTAATTATCTTATTCCCGAATTGCTTAATAAACTTGATGGTTGCGAAAGATATCTTACTAAACCTACTTCCCAGGTTAATATGGAGAAAAACTTGCTTATACTTTATAATGAAATTGAGTTGTTAGAAAAAAGTTTTTCAAAAAAGACTTTCAAAGAATTAAATAAATTAAACAAAAAATTGTTTAATGCCGATGTTGTTAAATATACCCGTAACTATCTTGAATCTAAAAAGAAATATTTTTTAAAGAAATATAATGAGGAAACTAATAATAGTGATAAAAAATTTAGCGAACTCTCTATGAAATACCCAAATAAAGAAGATATAATTAAGATTAAAGAAGATTATTTCAATAATAGCTTATCGGATTTGGTAACCAACAAAAACAGCTTTCAAACAATTTATGAAGATGACGAGCGCTATATTCAAATGACTAAACCCATTTTTAAAGAACCCGAGTCGAATTATGGAAGGGCACATTTTTACGCTCCTTATAAAAATCTTTTCGGGAAAAAAATAGATACACTTTGGTTTAATACAGGGTTTATATGGTTTACAACTATATTTATGTATATTGCTTTAATATTTGAATGGCTTAAAAAACTGATAAATATTGGAGATAAAGTAAACTTCGGTCGCAAAAAAGATTTAGATTAATGTAAACTCTTATCCTGTATCCTCCGAGTAGTTACTAAAGATGAATTCTAAAAATTAGATTTTTTCAACTTTGCCAAAGTTATTAAAAACCGGAGTAGAGACACACGTCCGTGTGTCTCTACTTTTAAAAAACAATTAATATGTGAGTA
>PCSS01000185.1:3513-4976 GCA_002771395.1 Bacteroidetes bacterium CG23_combo_of_CG06-09_8_20_14_all_32_9
ACTACTTGTAGAAGTAGAATCTATAATTTGAGTTTGTACTAAATTATCAATATTACGTTCCATAACTATTTTCTTGTTACGCAGTTCTTTTAATATCCATATTTCAGCATATTCTCCATTTGCATATTTATTTTCACTGCTTTCAATTATACTGTTATAATCGTAGGTTCCGGGAATTATAATACCATCTGCATCCGTTTGCCAATGTGTAGTAACAATTGTAGTTACATTATTTTTTGATTCAAAAATAAGCGATATACGTTCTTTATTCTTATATTTATTTACACCATTTTTCTCAATCTTACTAATAAAATCCCACGACCCTGTGGCTCTGTCTTTAATAGTTGTTACTATTTTATCATAAGTTGAAATGCTTGTGTTTTCATCAATTACGGATTTCTCTTTTGTAAGTTGGTAACTGAAAACATGGTCCATTTTAGAGTTTCTATCAAATCTGTAGTAAACTTCATTAACAATTCCGGTAGTAATTATATTTGTTGTATCATGAGAAGTTTCAAACGAATCAACTTTAATAGTAATTTTATCGCCATCTATTTTAAAATCAACAACAGCTTTTGAACCATCGCTTAATGATTGAGTAGTATTGCGTTCCATAAATTCTATGGTCCAATCTCCGGTTACTCTTGCTTTGCGGCTGTGAATAGAAAAAAATGGGTCATCATCTCCTTTTTTACACCCGTCAAATATCCAAATGCTGCCTAATACGATTAATATTAAACCGTATCCAGTTAATCTTTTCATAGTTTAATCATTTTAATTTTAGACACTTCTTATGTTAAGGTTAATACCTTTTGAAAAAACGTAAAATTATTCTATTTCTACAATTTTACAAAAAAACATTTATTTTTCAACAATTAATCAGAGTTTGTCTGTAAAGTAACGAAAACCTGTAAATTTATATCAGTATTTTACAATCCACAATTTAAGGGTATATGTTATAAAGGTATATGGTACAGTGCCTTGATTTATATCCTGTATTTCCTTATACCCTATACCTCTTATACCTTATAAATTAAAAATTTTGATTTTACAGACAAACTCTGATTAATCAATTATTTACAATTTTATATTTACAAACTGCAAATATAATAAATTTATTTTAATAATGATATTTAAAATTTATTTTTAATGTCAAAAAAATCATTTTTTTCATTTTTCATTGCTACTTTTGAAATTCTAATTGATAATTATTATGGTTTCATTAACAATACACAGGTTGCATTTATTATAAAGTCAGATAAAGACATAAAACATCTACGGCTAAATAAAGACGCACAAAGGAATGATTATTTTAAGGTTGAGGTTAAGGAATGAGATTGAGAAAGATTGGGAAAACAAGATTGAAAAGATTGAAAAACAAGATTGAAAAGAAAGATTGTTAAATTGTTCCATTGCTGCTACTGCATAACAATGAAGCAATAAACAATATAATCATCAGTTTA
>PCSS01000191.1 GCA_002771395.1 Bacteroidetes bacterium CG23_combo_of_CG06-09_8_20_14_all_32_9
TCAATCTTGTCTTCTCAATCTATTCAATCTTGTTTTTTCAATCCTTTCAATCCTTCTTCTCAATCTTTTTTCTCAATCTTATTTAATCTTGTCTTATCAATCTTTTTTTCCCAATCTTTTTTCAATCTTATTCCTTAACCTCATCCTTAAATTTAAGACGGCACAAAGATAGAATAATTTAGTTGATATGAGCAACAATTATTTTTAAAAATATATTTTTTGTATCTATTTATTTTGGCGAGGGATAGCCAAAACGCCTTGGCGAATAAGCCCATTAATATTAGGAGGAGTATGTTTTTTATTTCTTTAAAACGTCAAATTATAATGTTATGGAGCAATTAATTACGACAAAAAACGTCATTTCCGTATAACCGTTAGGTTATAACAAATCAATAATCTTTAAAAACTCATTACTGGAAATAACCTTAATGTTAAGTTTCTGAGCTTTTTCTATTTTATCGGGACCGGGTTTTTGGCCGGCAACAATAAACGCAGTGTTTTTTGAAACTGATTTTACAAGTTTCCCGTTATAATTCAGTACAAGTTCTTCAAGTTTTTTTCTGTCGTAGGGTCTATCGAAACTACCTGTTACCACAATGCTTTTATCTTTAAGCAAAGGCGGATATAAAACCTGATTTTCTGTGTTTTCTGCAAACTGAATTCCAGAAGTTTTCAATTCGTTTATTAATGTAATATTTTCAGGATTTTGAAAAAAGGCAATGACGCTTCCGGCAATTTTTTCGCCTACTTCATCAACATTGACTAAGTCTTCTGATTTGCATTGAATTAAAGCATCAATATTTTTAAAATATGTGGCAAGTTTTTGTGCAACGGTTTCGCCTACAAACCTGATTCCTAAAGCAAATAATACTTTCCTAAATGGAGTCTCTTTTGATTTTTCAATTCCGGCAAGAATATTTTCGGCAGATTTATCGGCAAACCTTTCAAGTTGAATTAGTTGTTCTTTTTTTAATTTATAAATATCAGCAGCAGATTTTACTAATCCTTTTTGATAAAGAAGGGCAACAGTTTCTTCGCCTAAGCCGTCAATATTCATTGCTTTACGCGAAATAAAATGTTCAATTTTCCCTTTTATCTGAGGCGGGCAATTAGGGTTGGGACAAAAAATGCCGGCTTCGCTCTCCTCACGAATAAGTTTAGTGCCACATTCCGGACAATTCCCGATAAACTGAAAAACTTTTGAATTTTGTGAGCGTTCCGAAATATCTACTGAAACAATTTTCGGAATAATTTCACCGCCTTTTTCAACTACAACTGTATCGCCAAGACGAATATCAAGAAGTTGAATTTGGCCGGCATTGTGCAAAGTGGCACGTTTTACTGTGGTTCCGGCTAATAAAACAGGCTCAAGATTGGCAACGGGTGTAATAATTCCGGTTCGTCCCACCTGAAACGATATGGATACTAATTTTGTACGGGCTTGCTCAGCCTTATATTTATATGCAATTGCCCAACGGGGACTTTTTGCCGTAAAACCTAATTCCTGTTGTTGCGAAAGAGAATTTACTTTTAACACAACACCGTCAATATCAAAAGGTAGTTTGTGTCTTGCAGTATCCCAGTAATTTATAAAATTAAAAATTTCATCTTGCAACTTGCAAAGTTTTATATGTTCGGAAACATTAAATCCCCACAATTTTGCAGTTTTAAGGTTTTCAAAATGATTATTGGAAGGAAGATTTTCGCCCAATAAAAAATACAGGAAACATTGTAATTGTCGGCTTGCTACTACCGATGAATCAAGAGTTTTGAGTGTTCCTGCGGCTGCATTGCGGGGGTTGGCAAATGGTTGTTCGCCATTCGCTTCCTTTTCATTATTAAGCCGCGAAAAAACTTCGCGGGTCATTATTACTTCACCGCGAATTATAAATTTGTCAGGTAAATTGTTTGCAACAACCTTTTTGGGTATAGAATTTATTGTTCTGATATTTGAAATTACATCGTCGCCAATTGTGCCGTCGCCGCGGGTAAGGGCTTTTGTAAGGATTCCATTTTCGTAAATGAGACTGATAGATGTTCCGTCGAACTTAAGTTCGCAAACAAATTCGGGAAATATGCCGGTGAGTTTTTCGGTTCGGGCAAAAAAATCCTGCAATTCTTCAGTAGAATAAGTGTTTCCGAGAGAAAGCATTTGATACTCGTGCGGAAATTGTTTAAATCCTTTAACACGATCGCTTCCAACTTTCTGAGTAGGAGAAGATGTGTCGGTAAATTCAGGAAAAAGTTTTTCGAGATGTGCTAAATCACTCATCAAAATGTCATATTCAAAATCGCTTATAGTTGGCTGATTGTGAACATAATAATTTTGGTTATGTTTCTCTAATTCCTTTCTTAAGAAATCAATACGTTTTTTAGCCTCGTCATTTTTCATTTTAAAAAGATTGCAAAAACGATTCTTATTAATACTTTGTTATTACTTTCCCCCGGCCCCTCTCTATGAATAGAGAGGGGAACAAGGGGTGAGTAGTTACGATATTTTACTCTACTTTATTGTCAACAAGCTCAAATCCATACTTTTTTGAAAATCCTTTTTGGAACTGGTCAAATTTTTCCATTTGAGTTTTAATTTTATTATAAGCACTTTCATAGTATGAATTAAATTTTTGTTCAATTTCTTTAGTGTAAAGCGTATCTGGGAGCAAATAAATTTCAATTATCTTATTATATTCGCTTTCGGCAACATCTTTATAAACTTCAAAAAGAGTTTTTATATTACGTTTATAATCATTGCTTTTATCAAAATCTTCGACTTTATTGATAATTTCAGTTGAAGTTTCAATTTGTTTCAATAATTTTTTGTGAACAGGTAACAATTGCCCGGTAAGGTTACTGTCCAAACATTTTTCAAGAGAGTCAAATAATTTAACAATTTTTATCTGCTCATCAATCATTGAGTCATTATATTTAACTGCATCATTGGTAGTTGGGGTGCATGAAGAAAGCGCTAAAGCAGATAATATAAAAAGTAAAAATATTGTTTTCATATATTTTTTTTCAAAAATAGATATAATTTCAATTTTTTATGTTACTTTTATGCAACCAAAAGAAACGAATTATTGTCTAACTTTAAATTAAAACCAAAAAAACATGAGAAAAATTTTATTTGTATCTGCAATCCTGTTATTATCAGGAAGTATCTTGTTAAAAGCTCAAATTAGCGAGGGCGGACTACCCCCAACCTTTAAGTACAATTTAAACACTGCTGTTGATAGAGTTGAACTTCAGCCAATGAGTTTAAAAAATGTTTTGGCCGAAGATGGCAAA
>PCSS01000178.1:0-2402 GCA_002771395.1 Bacteroidetes bacterium CG23_combo_of_CG06-09_8_20_14_all_32_9
ACCATATACCCATAAATTGCGGATTATAAAATACTGATATAAATTTACAGGTTTTCGTTACTTTACAGACAGACTCTATTTAAACCATGGAATTTAATTTAACTGTTGAAAAAAATAAAGAAAATGTGGCTATAATGTTTAACGACATTGCAACTACTTATGACTTTTTAAACCATTTTCTTTCGGGAAACACCGATAAACTATGGCGTAAAAAAGCAGTAAAAATGCTTTCTGCCTGTTCTCCAAAAACCATTTTAGACGTTGCTACCGGAACCGGCGATTTGGCAATTGCTATGCTAAAATTACACCCCGAAAAGATTGTGGGAATAGATATTGCCGGTGAAATGCTCGATATTGCCAGGAAAAAAATTGCCAGGTTAGGAAAACAACAAATTGTTAAATTAAAGCAAGCCGATGCCGAAAATATTCCTTTTCCAGATGCCTCTTTTAACGCAGTTACAGTTGCTTTCGGTATTAGAAATTTTGAACATTTGAATAAAGGAATAGCAGAAATTTATAGAGTACTTTCGCCTAAAGGAATGTTTCTTATACTCGAATTTTCGCGACCAAAAAATATTTTTTTCGGATTTTTGTTTAAGTGCTATTTCCGATATATTCTTCCTTTTTTAGGACGATTTTTTTCAAAAAACAAAATCGCTTATAAGTACCTGTACCGAAGCGTGCAACAATTTCCTAATGTTAACGAAATGAAAAATAATCTTTCATCACAGGGATTTGTAAATGTATCAGCAAAAACACTATCTATGGGAATAACAACTATTTATACAGCATTAAAATAATTTATAGTAACATTCGTTTATATTATCTTTGCCATATATGTATAGGTTTGCAATAGTTATTATATTAGTTCAAATTATCAATTTTAGGCAGGTTATTTCACAAGAGGCACGTCCCTTAAATCTTCCTAAATATGACCAAATGCCATTGCATTTTGGAATGTCGCTTGGTTTAAATCAAATGGATTTTACAATTCATAATTCAGGGCTTTTTCTTACTTCTGCTATTGATTCTGTATATTCTATTGAAAATACACCACTGATTGGCTTGAATATAAATATTGTTTCAAATTTTAATTTTTACACTAATTTTTCACTTCGTTTTTTACCGGGCTTAAATTTTGGACAACGTAATCTTTTGTATTGGATAAGAAAAGATTCATCTTATTATACTCATATAATGAAAATTGAATCAACATATCTTGATTTACCATTTCTTTTAGAATATAAAGGTAAGCGAATAACTAATTTTAGGCCTTATTTAATTGGTGGTTCAAGTTTTAAAATAGATTTAGCTGCACAAAAAAGAATTAAAGAAGATGAAAAACCCAAGATTCGTCTTTGCAGAAACAGTGTTTATTATGAAATTGGGTTTGGAACAGATTTTTTTCTTGAATATTTTAAGTTTGCACTTGAAATAAAGTACGTCGTGGGTATTAATAATGTTCTTGTTCCTGACCCAACCCAGTATTCGCAAGCCATTGAAAGGATGAACAGTAAAATGATTATATTTTCTGTAACATTTGAGGGTAGCGACATTCGCGTATTCAAATTCGGAAAACGCAGAAGAGGCTGATGATACATCAAATAAACATGGTTCTTTCGCCTGCTGATGCTTTACGCACAGAATCTTTTTCAGAATACGCTTCTAAATTTCTGAAAATAAATAAATCACAAATTTCGTTTATCAGGTTGATAAAACGTTCAATTGATGCCCGCCAGCACAATATTAAAATTAATTTAAGATTTGTTGTAGTAGTTGATGAACCCGGATATATACCTGAAAAAATTCTGTTTAATAAACAAAATGTAAGTGATTCAAAAGAAATTACAATTGTTGGTGCCGGACCTGCTGGAATTTTTGCTGCACTGCGGATTATTGAACTCGGACTAAAACCAATAATTTTTGAGCGTGGAAAAGATGTTCATGAACGCAAACGCGATATTGCAATAATGTACAAAGAGCAAAAAGTTAATTCCAGTTCTAATTATTGTTTTGGAGAAGGTGGAGCAGGCGCTTTTTCAGACGGAAAACTTTATACGCATTCGTTTAAGCGTGGAAACGTTAATCGGATTCTGGAACTTTTTTATTTGCATGGTGCCGATGAAAATATTTTGTATGAAGCTCATCCACACATCGGTACAGATAAATTGCCAAAACTAATTGAAAATATCAGGCATAGTATCACTGAAGCTGGTGGTGTATTTCACTTTAACACACAAATAAATGAAATTCTTATTGATGACGGAAAAGTAAGCGGTTTGCTATTGAATGACGGTTCTGTTTATCATACTTCCTGTGTAATTCTTGCTACAGGTCATTCGGCACGAGATGTTTACAAAATGTTAGTTGCAAAAAATATTTTGCTCCAGCCAAAAGGATTT
>PCSS01000178.1:2412-3331 GCA_002771395.1 Bacteroidetes bacterium CG23_combo_of_CG06-09_8_20_14_all_32_9
TAAGAATTGAGCATCCGCAGGAAATTATTGATAACATTCAATATCATAACTATCCGCGTGGTGAGTTTTTGCCGGCAGCCTCATATAATATTGTTCAGCAGGTAAATGGTAGAGGAGTTTATTCGTTTTGTATGTGCCCGGGGGGGTTTATTATTCCGGCTGTAACGGCTCAGGGCGAAGTGGTTGTAAATGGGATGTCGGCTTCTAAAAGAAATTCTCTGTTTGCTAATTCAGGATTTGTTACAGAAATAAGAAACGAAGATTTTGTCGATTTTAAAAAGTTTGGAGTTCTTGCCGGACTTGAGTTTCAGGCATGGTTTGAGCAACTCGCTTTTTCTAACGGAGGTGGCGGTTTGATAGCTCCGGCTCAACGAATTATTGATTTTATTCAACTAAAAACTTCACAAACACTTCCCGAAACTTCTTATATTCCCGGAACCTCGCCATCAGAAATACATAAGTGGATGCCAAAAACTATGAGTAAAAATATTAGTAAAGCTTTGCAGATAACCGGACAACATATAAAGGGTTTTCTTTCCGAAAATGCAATTATGGTTGGTGTTGAAAGCCGCACGTCATCCCCTGTTCGTATTCCCCGCAATTCAGATACTCTTGAACATGTTGATATTAAAGGATTGTATCCTTGCGGCGAGGGTGCAGGTTATGCCGGTGGAATTGTTTCGTCGGCTATGGATGGAATGAACGTAGCAGAGAAAATTGCAAAGTATATCTAACGGGATAAGCATCTCCGTTTCTATATTATGAAAGGGAAAAAACTTGGAATTTAGTAAAAACATGTTGGTAAAAGTTGTGCAATAAATTCTTATTCAGTTCGTTCATTTTTAAGCTATCTATACTGTAAATGGTAATAATTTTAACTTTTTATTTTTTTATTTACCCCGTTAAATCCCGCAAAGCG
>PCSS01000343.1 GCA_002771395.1 Bacteroidetes bacterium CG23_combo_of_CG06-09_8_20_14_all_32_9
AATTAGAAGGTCTGATTAAGGAAATTAACCCCAATAATAAACCAAGAATAAGTGTATTTTTTATTGATTGAAATTGGTACCATTTGATGGTGTAATAAATAAAAATTGAAAACAAACAAAAAATATATACATGAGGCATAGGAGCTGTTTGTGAAGAATAAGCTAACAAATTAGTTCCTAATCCAATTAGAAGAATAGTGATAGCTATATGAATATCGGAAAATTGATAATGCCTTAATATTTTCTTAAGGAAATCCAACCCTATAAACAAATAAAAAATTGCACTTATTAAAAGAAAAAATTTATAGGGTTCGGAAAATCCATTTTCAGGGTAATTTGATACAGATGCTAAAGCATGAGCAACAAAAAAAAACGGGGCATATAATATGGACATCCCCATAGTTGTTTTTATTATTATTTTCCCGTCAGCATTAACAGTCCAAAACAAATAGTAATTTTCATCAAAGCGATAATCACTTTTTATTAACTTTATATCATCATATATAAACTGTGCTGGTAAATAGGCATAATACCAATGAATATCATGTTCTATTACTCTATCATTCTTTCTCCAATTTTTTAAATCGAAATCAATTATAAAACAAGCTAATAAAACAATTATAATAGCTATTGTCGTTAATTTGTATTTCATTATAAATTATTTTTTAAAAAGACCATACTTTATAATACACCACACTGCCCTAATCCCATCTTTCCAGCCAATTTTTTTGCCTTCTTCATAAGTGCGCCCATAATACGATATTCCCACCTCATAAATTCTAACTTTTGGAACTCTTGAAATTTTTGCTGTAACTTCTGGCTCAAAACCAAAACGTTTTTCTTTTAAATTAAGCGACTGAATAATATCTGTTCTAAAAAGTTTATAGCATGTTTCCATATCTGAAAGATTCAGATTTGTAAACATGTTTGAGAGTATTGTAAGTAATCGATTCCCTATACTATGCCAGAAGAATAAAATTCTATGGGGGTTACCTCCCAGAAAACGAGAACCAAAAACAACATCAGCAAAACCTTCTATAATTGGTTTAAGCAAATCGTTATACTCACGGGGGTCGTATTCCATATCGGCATCCTGAATAATTAAATATTCGCCGGTGGCATGTGCAATTCCGGTATGTAATGCTGCACCTTTCCCCTGGTTTACTTCATGATGTAATACTTTTATATCTAATTTGTTATGAGTTTTACAATATTCGTTTAAAACCTGCAATGTTGCGTCTTTTGAGCAATCGTCAACAATAATCAATTCTTTTTTAATACCAGCTATCAAATTAACCTTAATAACTTTATCAAGAATATTAGAAATGGTTTTTTCTTCGTTGTATGCAGGAATTACTATAGATAATTTGCTTATCATCAAAAGTTGAAATTTTATTAATAAAAAGCAAAACTAATATAATTTTCAAAATATTTACGCTATTGTGCTATTTGTGAAATCATACGAGTTAGATTTTACCGGAGTTTTCTTAATTTTTTAATGATTTTTATAAAAACCTTTATCCTACACGGGTTATAGTAATGCTATATATAGATTCCATCCGCTCTTTAAAAATAAAATTATTTTCGGATGAAAAATATCAAAAAATGAATTATGATGTTTTTATCATTACAATGTTAAAAGATTTATAACTTTGTAAATTAATTTAACTTAAAATTTATTAATTTTGAACTTATTTATAAATCCGTTATGGTTATGAAATTACTTGCAAATCAATTAGTAACAGGAATAATATTGTTCTTGTTTGTTGGTGTTTCGTGTGTTCCGGTGCGTCAGTATCAGGACATGAAAGCCCGCAATTCAAAATGCGAAGAAGAACGCGATTATCTTAAAAATCAGAATAAAGAACTGTCAGAAAAATCGGCTGAAACGGAAATTAATATGGGCAAGTTTCAGAAACGGCTTGATGCTTTGCAGTTAGATACATTAACGCTTGGAACATCTCTTCGGAAAATGATAACGCATTATGATAAAATTAACCAGCTAAATGATGAGTTAATGAAAAAACTGAAACTCAAAAATATTGAGAGTTCCGAAGAAGCTCAAAAACTTTTAGTTCAACTTCAGCAATTGCAGGAAGATTTGCAAAAGAAAGAAGATGACCTTAAAAAGATGGAAAAAGACTTAAATCAGAAGAAAACTAACCTTGATGAACTTACAACCCAGTTAGATGAAAAAGATGAAAGCATCGAAAAAAAGAATATCCGCTTACTTGAACTTGAAAGTATTTTAAGTAAAAAAGATTCTATGGTAAAATCGCTAAAAGACAAAGTTTCGAACGCTTTACAGGGATATGAAGGCGAGGGACTTACGGTAGTTCAGAAAAACGGGAAAGTGTATATTTCACTTGAAGAAAAATTGCTTTTCCAATCGGGGAAATGGGCTGTTGACCCCAAAGGACAAAAAGCACTGAAAGACCTTGCAGTTGAACTCGAAAAAAATAATGATATAAACATTTTAATTGAAGGACATACCGACAATGTTCCGTATAAAGGATTGAGTAATATAGAAGATAACTGGGATTTAAGCACAAAACGCGCCACAGCTATCGTAAAAATTCTTCTTGCAAAGTCTAAAATTAATCCCAAACGTCTTATGGCAGCCGGGCGAGGTGAGTTTTTACCAATTGACCCGGCTAATACTCCTGAAGCCCGTACTAAGAACCGCCGCACCGAAATTATTCTTACTCCAAAGCTCGACGAATTATTTAAAGTCCTTGAATCGAATTAGGCTTTTAAAAAATAAAACTTACCAACACGTTGTCACTAAATTCTAAATTTATTCTATTCATAATATAGAAACGGAGAAGCGGGGAATCGGTGAAACTGAGAAGTTTTGATTCATGCATATCTCTTTTATAAATGTGTAATACTTACAGCAAAAAAATTCCCCTGCTTTGTTACACACTCAAATTAAACCGGGCATTAGCCCAACATTTTTAACGAATATTGGGCTAAAGCCAGAAAATGATGTTAATTTAATTCCCCGACATAAATGTCGGGGCAATTAAAAATCCTGATAAACAGCATTCTATTCCTTAACTAAATGACATTGGGATTTACCCGGTGTAAAGTATTATTTTACCGTTGAATTACCTGATGTTTTATTACATAATCATCACCTGCTTTAATTTTTATCAGATAAACGCCCCAATCTGCATTTGTCATATCAATAATCAATTTCCCTTTAGTAACACTCTTTTGCTGAGTTTTATAAACAACTTCACCGAGCAGATTATAAACTTCAACAATCAAATCGGAAGATGCCGGTAATAAATAGACTATATTAAATTCTTTTTCAGATGGATTAGGATACACTTTAATATTATCGGCAAAGTTATTATAATCTCTGCTTGATGTGACATAATCAACATAATAGGTTTCAATTAGAACACAACCCCAGTCATTAGCAGTTGCTGTAATAGTGTATGCTCCAGGCAAAAGGTTATAAATATCTTCAGTTGAAGCGCCATTGCTCCATTGATAAGTCATGACCGAAGGGGGCCATCCGAAAAAGTCTAAGGTGATGTCAATGGAACCATCAGGGCAAGTCTGGCAATTTGCATCAGTAATTAAAGTGTCAATAACCTGGAAGAAAGCAGTTGCATCAACAACAAAGTTTGATATATTTACACATCCGTTAGCGTCAGTTACCGTTACTGTGTATGTTCCATGAACAATATTATAAATATCCTCTGTTAATTCTCCGTTACTCCATATAAAAGAATAGGGAACAGCTCCACCCTGAACATTTATATCAATTGACCCGTCGCTCCATCCGCAATTTTCAGGTTGAATAACAGGATTATTGATGACAATATTACCCGGATGATTTATAATAGTAACAGAACCATAATCGGTACAACCGGTATAGTCTGTAACAGAATAAGAGTACACACCGGCTGACAGATTATTGATATCTTCAGTAGTTTGGCTATTACTCCATAAAAAAGTATAAGGAGATGTTCCTCCCGTAATAGTTAGATTTATAGAACCTCCGGAGTTACCGCAAAATTCATCAGTTAAAGTATGAGTTACAGTAAGTCCGTTGGTTTGATTAGTAATGGTGTAATTTTGAATTATATGACAATTAGTTGCATCAGTTACTGTTAATTGATAGTTTCCTGCAATAACATTAGTAATATCTTCGGTAATTGCACCATTGCTCCAAAGATAGTTATATGGAAGTGTTCCGCCGGTAATTGTAACATCAATTGAACCATTGCTATTTCCACAATACGTATCGGTTATTATCGGGGCACCAAATGTAAGTGTACCGGATAAATTATTTACAGTAATATTTTGAACGATACTGCAATTATTAGCATCTGTAATACTAACGGTATAAATTCCACTGTACAAACCTGTCAGGTCCTGAGTTGTGGTTCCATTACTCCAGATATAATTTATAGGAGGATTGCCCCCGCTGACAGTCAAATCTATTGCTCCCGTTGCATTTCCGCAATTATCGTCAGTTTCAGAAATACTATTTATAAGTAACGTACCGCTGGTATTCAAAATAGTAGCAGAGGCAGAGGTTGAGCATCCGTTAATATCAGTGATTGTAACATTATAAACACCAGCACTAATATTAGTAAGAGTGTTTGAATTTGGCGGATTGAATGTACAAGAACTTGTAGTACTAAATACAGCACCTACAGCAGGGTCAGGACCATCAGAAAAAATAACACTACCACCAGGATTGCGCAGATCATAAGTAACTTCAGATTCCCAAGAACCGGGATAATAAACGAGGCTCAAAATATCACCGGTACAAACAGGAATATTTACAGTTGTTCCAAAATTGTAAGCAGTGTATGTACCAATTGAAATGCTGTTGACACGAACATCAAGATAAGCACCATTCCAGCCATCTCCATAACTGTCGAACATTTCCAAAATATAGTTACAGCAGGGTGAACCGCCTTGTTGTGTCCATGTATAAGTAAAAGGAGAATTACCTCCTGTAGTATTTACCACAACACTTCCCTGTGAGTTACCACACACTTCATCTGTTACATTGACAGAAGCAATACTAATACCTGGTGAAGAAATAATATTGAAGGTCTGATATATTGAACATCCTATTGCATCAGTAACTAAAACAGTATAACTTCCTGCATCAAGATTATTCAAATCTTCGGTTGTTGAATCATTATTCCACATAAAAGTAAATGGGGCATTTCCGCCGCTTACACTAACATCGATAGCTCCATTTGCGATATTACAAAGAGCATTGGTAACAGAACCTGAAACCGACATATTACCGGCATCGTTATTAACAGTGGCAAAATATATTAAAGCGCAACCGATATTATCAGTAGCAGTACAGTAATAAGTTCCTGAAGTAAGTCCGGTTATATCCTGTAAAAAATTACCATTACTCCAGATGTAACTTATTGGATTAATTCCGTTTGATAAAGTAACATTAATTGCACCTGTACTATCTCCGCATGATTCATCGGAAGCGCTAATAGATAACAGCGAAAAATTACCGGGATTATTATTAATTAAAATAGGTCCGCCAACAACCTGACACCCCACAGCATCGGTAATTGTAACAAAGTAATTATTTGCTGAAAGACCTGATATATCCTGAGTAGTGGCGCTATTACTCCAGATGTATGATATTGGTGAAGTCCCTCCGGAAATGGTAATATCAACAGAGCCGCTGTTATTTCCGCATTGCTCGTCAACTGAACTAAAACTATTAAGTTGTAATGTCCCCGATGATTGTAATACAGTATAAGAATGGATATAATTACATCCTGATAAATCAGTTACAGTAACTGTATAAGTGCCGGAATTAAGATTTGAAATATATTCAGTTGTGGCACTGTTAGACCATGCAAAACTGTAAGGCATTGTTCCACCACTCATAGTTATATTTATAGCACCATTTGCATTTGTACATACAGCATCTGTTATTATAGCAGATGAAACGGTTAATGAACCAGAACTGTTGTTAATTGTAATTGGGACAGTACTAACATTACAACCTGAATTATCAGTAATAGTACAAGCATAAGTGCCTTCAGAAATATTTGTAATATCTTGTGTAACGGCACTATTACTCCACAAATAAACATAAGGTAAAACTCCACCCGAAACATTAATATCAATTGCTCCGTTTCCGGCACCACAAACTTCATTTGAAACTGAAAAAATATTAACAGATAAGCCATTAGTTATGTTGTTAACCACAGTACTTCCATTTGTAGTGCACCCTGTAGCATCTGTTAATTGGACTGTATAAGTTCCGGCATGAAGTCCGCTGATATCTTGAGTAGTTGCACTATTCGACCATAAATAATCTATTGGTTCAGTACCACCGGCAATAATTAAATTTATATTTCCAGCCCCATTGCCACAATTTTCATCAGTTACAACAAGGTTAGCAATTTGAAGTGTACCAGACTCATTTTGCACATTTGCATTAACCGAAAAAGAACACCCAGCCGCATCAGTAACTGTGCAGTAATAAGTACCTGCCGAAAGATTATAAATATTTTGAGATGTTGAGCCATTACTCCAATTGAATAAATACGGAACTGTTCCGCCACTTACACTCAAAATTACAGAACCAAGATGATTAGAACATATTTCATTTTGTGAAGTAGTTCCATCAAAAGCAAGGGTCCCGGGACTGTTAAATATTGTGTAATCGGCAGTTGTTATTGAACAACCTGAATTATCTGTAATGGTACAAGAATAAGTTCCTTCTGAAAGATTATTTACATTTTGAGTAATTGCACCATTTGACCAATGATATGTATAGGGTACGGTTCCACCGGTAATCTGAATTAAAATATTACCCGAATTATTATCACATATCTCATCGTTAACATCAGCAAATGAAAGCGCCAACGTTCCCGAATTATTTAATACAGTATATACAGGAGTATGATATTGACATCCAGTTCCATCTGTAACTGTGCACGAATAAGTTCCTGCTCCAATGTTAATTAAATCTTCATTAGTAACAAAGTTTGACCATAAATAACTATATGGAAACACCCCACCTGTTATTGTAATATCAATTGAACCGTTTGATTGACCGCAAACAGCATCCATTACATTCCCATAAGTTTGAGTCATAGTTCCGGCAATATTATTAACAGTAAAAGTTTGGGAATAATTACAGTTGTTAGCATCAGTTATTGTAACTGAATAAATACCTGCCGAAAGTCCAGAAATATCTTGAGTAGTAGCATTGTTCGACCAATTATAAATATAAGGCAAAACACCTCCGGATGGTGTTATATCAATGGCTCCTTGCCCATTACCGCAATTCTCATTAGTAAGGTTGTTCGATGATATTGTTAGTGTACCCGTTTGATTTGTTACTGTATATGCCTGATTTACTGTACAACCTGCATTATCGGTAACAGAAACAGTGTAAGTTCCTGCAGTTAAAGCGGTTTGGTCTTCGGTAACCGAACCATTACTCCACGAAGTTGTATAGGGCAGATTTGTAGTATAAAGTGTTAAATTAATTGAACCATTTGAATTTCCACATATTTCATTATTTACAACAGAATTTTGTATGGAAAGATTACAATTGGGAATACAATTTCCTACCAGATTTATTACATTATAAGTAGCAGTTTTTGTACAATTATGAGCATCGGTAACAGTAAGTAAATAAGTACCTTGTATAAGATGGTCAATAGTTTGAGCAGTAGAACCTGTATTCCAGTAATAAGAATAAGGTCCTGTGCCACCAACAACGCTAACATTAATAATGCCATCGGCACTGCTGCAGGTTTCATTTGTTATATTACCGGTAATATTTATTAAAGAAGCAGAAAGTATAGTATAATTTGCTGAACTGATACAATTACCGGCATCAGTTACCTGAACACTATAATTACCGGGTATGAGTGAAGATATATCCTGTGTAACAGCACTGTTTGACCAAAGATAAGTATAAGGAAATGTTCCACCTGTAACTGTTAAATCAATACTGCCATTATTTGAAAGATAACAGGATTCGTTAATAACGTTTGCTGTTAATACTGCAGCACTGCTGTTAGAAAGACTGAATGTATAAACATAATTACAATTTAAAGCATCAGTAATAGTTACAGAGTAGTTTTCGGCAGTAACATTACTAATATCTTGTGTTGTTGCACTTGTATTCCATAAATATGTAAAAGGATTGTTAGCCCCGGTAACTGTAATATCTATTGCTCCATTATTTAATCCGCAGGATGGATTTACTACAGTGTTAGTGATAGTTGGAGAAACGGGTTGTATAATTGTTACAATAGAATCGGGAACATCAGCCGATAAACTAATGCTCCAGTCAAAAATGTAACCATTGTTATTTGGAATATGATCAGTAACAATAATTGTCCACGTTCCATTTAAAGGAACACCAATTAAATTTGTTAGGGGTTCATTTGAAACGTAAGAACCGGCGGGAAGATATTTATCTGAAAGTACAGTACCAATTTGGGAAGTATAGGTGTAAGTATAATTATTCGATTCACTTACCATTGTTCCGTATGTAGGTGAAGATGTAAAACAATACGTGTATCCTATGCCGGGAGTAGTGTCGTAACCCTGAGTGTCATTTGGTCCTGATGCTACCGGTTCACCAAAATTTGTTTCAGAACCTCCGGGTTGTTGCTTTAATTCAATTTGAGTTCCATTTGGAGCTTCAAGAAAAATATCAATGTTACCAATAAATGAATGCTCCATTGTTAAACAAACCGATTGAAACTGGCTGATATTTGTAAGAGTTTGTCCGGGAGCAAAACCAGAAATATTTATTGATGTTGAATAAGAAACCCCGGGTTCTCCGTCAGGAAGAAAAGTAGTCCCTGCATTGTAAATACCACCCGATACAATATCTTCGGCTGAACAACCATAACCATCAATAATTGAAATATGATACGTACCTACAGGCAGTCCTGTTATTGGATAAGATGTATATGTATTTGTTATGCCGGTTGTAGTATCAGTGAGCATAACAGTAAAAGGTGGAGTTCCGCCGGTTATTGTAAAATCAATCTGTCCGTCACCACTTTCAAAACAACTTAAATCAGAATGAGTAGTTTCGAATTGTAAATTTTGATAATCATTTATTAGCAATGTTACTGTATCCAATGGTTGGCAAGGTCCTGGAGAAAAATATAATTCAACGCTTTCCTGACCTTCGTTAAGTCCGTCAGATAAAGCATCAATAATAATTGTTGCAGAAGTCTGACCGGCAGGAATTACAATTATAGAGTCAATTTGACTATAGTCAACCCCGTTTAAAGCAGTTCCACCAATCCCGTACTGGATAAATGTGTTGGTTGGTTGAACAGAATCTAATTGAAAAGTAAAACTTGCATCAATACAACCCTCTAAAGCAATATTATTTGCACTAAATGTGTTTGTTGATGCAGAAACATTGCCTTGTACCAATGAGTTTGCCTGAAGAAAAACACCCGAGTCATATACTCCGTCACCTGCATCAGCAATTATAAGTTTAAGAGTATATGTTTGACAAGGTATCAGGTTCATTTTTTTTGCAGTAAAAACAGTAGTAAAACCATCAAACTCTATGTTGGTTGTACCCGATTCGTTATCGTTATAGTATTGCCAATAGCTACCGAGATTCACATTGTTGATAGCCACCGGTGTTGTTGTTCCCGGTATTAAAGCAATATTTTCTTCACCTGTAATACCAGGACCGGAAATAAAAAAAGCAAACACATCATTATAAGATGAACCGACAAATTCGTTATATTCTTCTGATGCAAAAATATATTTAAATTCAACAGAGTTGGATTGTACAGTAAAGTCGAATTTAAACTGAACAGCATCATAAGTAGTAACTCCGGCAATAGCATCTAAAAGCGGATTTCCCGGATATCCATTATCTGTGCTTGTTCCGCCACTTGCATTTGGACCGTGAGCATCAAAAATACTTCCGGTTGATAATATTACTCCTGAAGATAAGGGAAATCCACTTCCTGTAAACTGAAATGTTCCCGATTGAACAGGAGAACCGCCAACAGTAGCATTTGTAACCGACAAGTTAGAACCTGCAAGCGTGTTTCCTAATTGCTGGGCTGTAAAACCATTTTGAACAGTCAACTGCCCATAAATACCAACAGAAACTATATTTAACAATAAAAAGACGTTAAGCTTTTTCATAATTGTAATATTTTAGTTTTATTAAGACAAAAGAAAAAAGAAAAGGTTGCTTTTTTAATGATTTATTTCAATTATTTTTAGGCGGGTTCTAAAAATTCATTTTTTTGGCTTTTGTAAATTTTATATTTAACGTGAATATACGAATTAAAAACAAAGGTAAAATATTTTTCAGTAAACCAAAAAAACATTTTTTATCTCAACAGAACTTAAAACCTACATTTTTGTAATCTTTATGCGGAACTGTTTTACTAACCGGCTTTAAAGCTTCAGTAAATTCAAGACTTACAGGCATGAGCCTTGTCATTGCTATTCCACTGTCGCTTGCTATTACCTCGTCGGTTAGCTCTATTTTAAAGGGTTTCGTATTATAGACGGGTTCTTTAAGAATATTTTTATCTTTATTATGTCATGAAGTTACTACATTTCTTGGTAACTTCTCCATACTTGCAGGTAAATTCCAAATTTCAAAATCATAATATGCGGATTAATAACATTTTATAAAAATCAGAAATCACTTTTACCTGCGGATATGAAGAAGTTACATTTTTTGTTATGATAGTATTTTTTTCACGGATTAAGGTAATAATCAGTGGCTATGTTTCCTGATTATTTTACCTGATAAGTAATTAACAATGTATCAATATTACAGCAAATAAATTTAAAAATAATAAAAAATTTTTTTGTATGAAATATTTATATATTTTTGCTCAAAAATTTATCAAAAAGTTTATTTATAAAAAGACAAGGAGTTTAAATGTTTACTAAATTCAGGAGTTGGGATAAGAACAAACCTTATTATGCAAAAGCATGAAAGTTGCTGTTTCGCAGCAATTACTTGATAAACAAAGAACACAGTAAAGTAAAGACTTAATGGCACCTGAATTCAAGATATGGATTCAGGTAATAATAGAAAGGAAAAAAAATGAGGTACGCAGAAACAGGATTTAATTTAGAAATAGATTTAACCCGTGGAAGCATTGAGAGGGTTGCAACGGACCCGGGAGAAACCGAGCTTTATCTGGGGGGGCTAGGTACTAATGCCAAGATATTATGGGACAGGGTTCCTCCTGAAACCGAACCTTTTTCTTCTGATAATCTCCTCATATTCAGCACTGGTCTTTTATGTGGCACACCTGCTACTGGTGCTAATCGTACCATTGTTTCTACCATTTCTCCTCAAACTAAGTTAATGGCATATTCAATGATGGGGGGATTTTGGGCTCCGGAATTGAAGTATGCCGGTTATGACAAAGTAATTTTTCGCGGGAAGTCCCCGAATTTAATTTATGTGTGGATAAACAATGACAAAGTAGAAATACGTGATGCCAGTCATCTCCGTGGTAAAGGCGCAGGTGAAACTGCAGAACTTATTCGACAGGAATTGAATGAGCCGAATGCCCAGGTGGCTGCTATCGGATTGGCCGGTGAAAACAGGGTCTATATGGCTTCCATCGAGCAGGGCAGGTCCAGTGCCAGCCGACTCGGAATAGGAGCCGTTATGGGAGACAAAGGGTTAAAGGCGATAGCCGTTCGTGGAACAAAGGACATTAATATTGCCCGCCCAACTGAATTTATGGAGCTTTGCAACGAAGTGCTGAAATATATACAAGTCCGTGATAAAAATCCAGTTCCAGGGGTAATGCCCATTTTGGCAGGGCTTGGATCGCCGAAGGAGATGGCAGTCCACGATGAGAAGTGGCACACCGAGAATTTTTCATGGGGCAATGCGCGTCAGCGGATCAAGAACTACTGGAACGAAGAAATCGAAAAGAAGTGGAAAGAGTCTATGGAAAATATGCGGACGCGGTTGATAAGTTGCTATAACTGTCCGATGAAATGTGCCGCAACCATTTCCGTTCCAGGAATTTCAACATATATGATGAAATGTTTCTCGAAACTTACTTATGCAATGGCGGCCTTTTCGGACCTGGATTTTGGTTTTAGAATCGCTCAGCGTTCTACTGAGTATGGAGTTGATGGATTCTCAACCCCGCAAGTTATGGCATTCGGCATTGAACTTTATGAAGCCGGCATTTTAACTGACCATGACATGGCAGGAATACCGTCCGACAAGGAAGGGAGATTTTATTGGCTGCTTGACAGAATTGTCCGGAGGGAAGGGATAGGAGATGTTCTGGCAAATGGCACTTATTGGGCGGCCCGGCAGATAGGCAAGGGCGCAGAAGTATATGCTCATAATAATATTAAGAAACATGAGCAACTGCCTCTCAAGTTGTCAATGCTGAATCCCGTTTATTTCCTTATGTATTGTACCGGTGAGAAGATAAACATTACCCAAATTGAAGGGCAGTTTCCCCAGGCGCCTTTTCTTACGATGAAGGAAAGAGAAGATTTTGTAAAAGATTGGATACAGGTTCCTGATGAAAAGTTTAAGAAGTAT
>PCSS01000338.1:0-3178 GCA_002771395.1 Bacteroidetes bacterium CG23_combo_of_CG06-09_8_20_14_all_32_9
TTTGACAATGTGACCCGAATTACAATTACGATAATTTCTTCATAATGTCACTCCTAACGGAGCTTTATAAGGAAAGGACACAATTTTTACCATAATTTCGTTCCAACTAGACTTAATTACAAAAGTTTTTTAGCACATCAAAATAATTTTAACCCGACTTTTTAATAAAACATTAGGGGGCTTCTAAAAATATTCAAATCGTTATGCTATCCTGAATCATGTTTCAGGACAGAATGACTGGGCGTTAATTTTTAGAAGCCCCCTAAAGTAACAAATAACGCATATTTTTGTTATTTTTGTTGTTTTTAAAATTAATTGATTTTATTGAAGAAAAATTATTATATAAAATTTCATTACTAACCGACTAAATAAACCAACGTGTTGTAAATGCAACTATTTATGAAACATTTAGGAGGTTTTTCTTAACAGGGGTTGTTTTTTGTTTTACAATAATGAATACCCTACGGGCATATCATCGAAGATGATACATTATTGTAAAACAAATAATTAATTCTAAAACTAAAACATCGCAGATGTTTCATTATTCTTTTGTCGGTTAATAGTGATAAAATTTATTAGTGTCCTTAATTTATTTGTAATATAAAAGTTAATCATTATGGATAAACCATACTCACTTTATACTATTACTGCTCTTTCAATCTTTTTTTACCTGCTTACTTATTTTCTTTATAAGTTAAAAATTATAACAAGGGTAACTCACAGGAAAATATGGAACGTAATATTATTGGTCTGCTTCGCCATTACAGGCATTTCGGGAATTATAATGACAATAATAGTGAATTATAAACTTCAAATCCCTTTTATAGAAGAACTGAATTTTTATCATGTAGATTTTGCAATACTTATGACAATTACTGGTATTATTCATTTTATATGGCATTTCACTTACTTTGTTAAAATAGCAGAAAAGTTCAGAAAAATTTTTTCCGGAAGAGAAAAATCCGGTACACATATTCAAAACATAAATCTATATTCCGACCAGTCTATCTCATATAAGACAATAGATAAATGGTTGCTCATACCGGTTTTATTGCTCGGATTTACTGCAATAACAACGCAGGTAATTTTACTGAGAGAATTTCTGTCGGTGTTCTATGGCAATGAATTGGTTATAGGAATTATTCTTGCTAATTGGATGCTCTTTACCGGTATCGGAGCATACCTTGGCAGGTCTTCAGGTAAACTTGTGCATAGTGCAAAATTTATTGTGTATTCACAGGCACTTCTGGGGACCCTTCCTTTACTCACCGCCTTCCTCCTTGACGCACTGAGGAATGTGATATTTCCTATCGGTTCAATGGTAGGCGTCATGCAGGTATTTTACACTTCCGCAGTTCTGTTGCTACCTTTTTGTCTGCTGTCGGGTTTTCTTTTTACTTTTTACTGCCGGTACTTTTCCGAAAAATATAATACAAATTTCATAAGCAAAATATATTCTATTGAAGCAGCGGGCAGTATTACCGGTGGAATTATTCTGAATTTCATTCTTATTTATTTTCTTCAGACTTTTCAGATGTTGACGTTACTCTTGTTCATTAATCTGACCGCTGCCGTTATATTTGCATTCAGAAATATAGCCGGAAAACATAGATATGCTATTTTAATTTTATCTCTTGTTCTTTTGTTTTTTCCTGTTTATTTTAACCTTGATACCGTTTCAAGAACCTTGCTATTTGTAAATCAGGAAATTCTCGCGTATAAAGATACACCTTACGGAAAACTTGTTATCACGGGAAGAGGCGAGCAACTTAACTTTTATAACAACAATAACCTCCTGTTCTATACTAATAATGTTATAGCCAACGAAGAAGCTGTTCATTATGCAATGATTCAGCACCCTTCACCAAAAAAAGTGCTGCTTATTTCAGGCGGTATTTCCGGTATAATTGATGAAATAAGGAAATATAATATTGAAAAAATTGATTATGTAGAATTAGATCCCTGGATAATTAAGCTTGGAAAAACATTTTCAAATTCTATTGATAATCCGGTTACCAGGGTGATAAATATGGATCCTCGGTTATATGTAAAGCGAACGAAAAAAAAGTACGATATTGTTCTTATAAATGTTCCCGAACCATCTACAGCACAAGCGAACCGTTTCTATACAGCAGAGTTTTTTTCGGAACTGAAAAATATTCTTTCGTTAAAAGCGGTAATTCAGACTTCGGTAATGTCAACCGAAAACTATATGGGTGAAGAAGCGAAAAAGGTTAATTCTTCTATTTTCAATACTTTAAAAACCGTATTCCGAAATGTGTTACTTGTTCCCGGAGAAAAGAATTTTTTCATTGCTTCAGATAATGAGTTAAGCATTAATATAACTGCTAAAATAGAGGAAAAACAAATTGAGAATACTTATGTAAACCAGTATTATATTGATGATGCTTTGCTTGCACAGCGAAGCGCCTATATTACGTCATCGCTTGACCTTTCCGAGCCGTGTAATACCGATTTCATGCCTATTGCATATTTTAGCCAGATAAATTACTGGCTCAGTCATTTTAAATTTAATTACTGGCTCATAGCAGGGATACTTGTTATTTTCGCACTGGTTTTTCTTTTCAGATTAAATCCCGTTGCTCTCGGCATTTTTACGGGTGGTTTCACTGCTTCTTCAATAGAAATGATTTTGCTTCTTTCATTTCAGATAATATACGGATATGTGTATCAGATGCTCGGTATTATAATAACGGTTTTTATGGCAGGACTTGTATTAGGTGCGTCGTTCAGAAATAAAATTACCGAAAGAAATCCCCAAATTTATTTGTTATTACAATATTTATTGGGAATATACTGTATTCTTTTACCCGTAATTATTTTGAATATGAATAATGCCGCTCCTTTCTTTGTTAATATAGTATTTATTCTGCTCGCTTTGCTTGTTGCAATGCTGACGGGCATGGAATTCTCACTAGCTTCGGTATTACAAAAGAAAAACATCGCACTGGTAGCAGGCAAACTTTATGCCGTTGACCTTGCCGGTTCGGCTATTGGCATATTGTTAATTACCGTTTATCTTATTCCTCTTATCGGGATAACTTATTGCTGCATTTTAGCCGGTGTACTGGATATATATAGCGGAACAGTTTGGATGGTTAAGAAAGTGAGAGAGTGAAAAGTAGTAGTAAGCAGTTGGCAGTGGCAGTAACAGTTG
>PCSS01000338.1:3267-3409 GCA_002771395.1 Bacteroidetes bacterium CG23_combo_of_CG06-09_8_20_14_all_32_9
ATTCTCCGATTCCCCGTCTCTCTGTGTCGATTTTTTATGGCTTGTCCACGTTAGAAATTCTGAATTTTGAAGAATGAGCAAAAAATTACTTCTCCGTAATTTCTTCAATCGCATTTGTTAACTCCACAAACTCATTAACCGA
>PCSS01000042.1 GCA_002771395.1 Bacteroidetes bacterium CG23_combo_of_CG06-09_8_20_14_all_32_9
ATATTTTTGCGTAACATGAGTTAATTAAAATTCAAAAAAAGCATCATAATTTCATTATAAATGTTCAAATTTGAAACAATTATTAATTGTTTTCCAAAACATAGAAATTATGATGCAAGACAAAATTAAACAAAAAATAGTTCATATAAATGAACTTTTTGATAAAAACGAAAAAGGCGATATTGCCTCAAAGGTCTTAAGTTTTTTAAAACCCTTTGAAATAAAATCTATCATCGGTTTATGTGGGTTAGATTTAGTCGTCGGAGTGAGACGATACCACTTTGTCGGTAATTTTGATACCATTCGTAACTTGGTGCAGTTTTTCATTTTTTGTCAACTTCCCGTAAATTATTGGGGGAAGATTGTCAAAAAATTAAAAAAAATGAATATTTTTGATGGTATCAATTTTTCCGATGAAGTGGTACTGTTTTATTCCGATACTGAAAATTCAATAGTCATTCAGTAGTTTTACAAGCGAATGACAACCGATCATAGCGTTATAGCGGTGAATAACCCAAAATTTATTTCAATATACCAATACTAATTCCGGCAGTAGGCACTACACCTGAATAATCAATATTATTCCACTTTTTATATTTTGTAAAATGAGATTCTCTGTAATATTTACTTAATCTTAAAACACCGCCAATATGTAAATCAACAGATAAAACATTAAAAACAGGAAAAGTATATCCTAAAATAACACCAACAGAACCTATATCTAAGTTCTGGATTACTTCATTTTCCTCTGTTACCCAAGTATTAGTACTATCCTTATATGTGTTTGTGTATATCCCTGAAATTGTAATTTTTCGATACATCAGATATGGCGAAGCATATAAACCAAAAGGCGCTTTATATTTTGAATTTATTCTTTGCAATAAATAGTTTCTTGTTTGTACAACAGCGCCACAACCTGTCATCATTTCTCCCGAATAATATTCATAAGAATTTGTTAATGCAGAATAATATTCTAAATCTTGTTTTTTAAAATATCTTCCTCCCACACTATTTTTAGTAACATAAGTAACAAAAGCGGTAAAATCAACAGAAAAATTTTCTTTTATTGTCCGCTCATAAGATAATTGAAGAGTTCCTTCAAAAATGCGGGTTGGACTAATTTTTATTACTGTTTTACAGGGTTTTATACTTTTTACTGAGTCTGTTGGCGTTTTTTGAGTAAAAGATTCAACTTTCTGTTTTCCCGTCATTATATAAACATGTTTATAAATTGAATCAATATGTAAAAGGAAAATGGAATCTATCCGGTTAAACTTCTGATTTAATTGATATGGAGTAGATTCTAATAATTTTAATTTAGTTTCTGTTAATTGAAGTTAATAGTTGCATTTTTAAATTTAATGTTTCAAAAAATTGTTTTATAGTATCTTGTGAAGAAATTTTATTATTTACAAAAAGAATAATAAATACTATAAGTAAATGCCTGATTTTTAAGATGTTTGTTTTCATAAGTAAATATTTACAGTTTAATCCAAAATTAGTAATAATTTTAGATAACTACTACTAAATAAAAAAACAGCAGATTAACTTGTCTGCTGTTTTTAAGTAAAGATATGTAAGAGTTATTTTACTTCTTCAAAATCAACATCCTGAACTTCGGCATCGCTTTTTTGTTTACCTTCTTTGTGTTGTTCCTGCTGCGATTGTTCCTGGTGAGGTTGTTCGGTAGTATTTCCCTGCGACTGGCCTGCTTTGTACATATCTTCAGAAGCTGCCTGAAAAACTTTATTTAATTCTTCAGTAGCATTATCAATACCTGCAATATCCTGATTTTTATGAGCATCTTTCAATTTTTGCAAAGCATTTTCGATAAGTCCTTTTTTATCGGCTGGTATTTTATCGCCAAATTCTTTCAATTGTTTTTCTGTTTGAAAGATAAGACTGTCGGCATGGTTCAATTTGTCAATTTTTTCTTTGGCTTTTTTATCGGCTTCTGCATTAGCTTCAGCTTCGGCTTTCATTCTTTTAATATCAGCGTCAGAAAGCCCTGAAGAAGCTTCAATACGAATACTCTGTTGTTTTCCTGTTGCTTTATCTTTTGCCGATACATTTAAAATACCGTTTGCATCAATGTCAAATGTTACTTCAATTTGAGGTATTCCGCGCGGGGCTGGAGGTAAGCCATCAAGGTGAAAACGTCCGATAGTTTTGTTATCGTGAGCCATAGAACGTTCGCCCTGAAGAACATGAATTTCAACAGACGACTGGTTATCGGCAGCCGTTGTAAATGTTTCGGTTTTACGTGTAGGAATTGTTGTATTCGCTTCAATCAAATGAGTAGTAACGGCACCCAAAGTTTCAATTCCAAGCGAAAGAGGAGTAACGTCTAACAAAAGAATGTCTTTAACTTCGCCGGTAAGTACACCGCCCTGAATGGCAGCACCAATAGCAACTACTTCATCGGGATTAACGCCTTTTGAAGGAACTTTTCCGAAGAAATCTTCAACTACTTTCTGAATCATGGGGACTCGTGTTGAACCGCCAACAAAAATTACCTCATTAATATCTTTAACAGAAATTCCGGCATCCTGAATTGCTTTGCGGCAAGGTTCAATGCTCGATTGCACTAATTTATCAATTAATTGCTCAAATTTGGCACGTGTAAGAGTTTTAACAAGGTGCTTTGGAATTCCGTCAACGGGCATTATATAGGGAAGATTAATTTCAGTTTGAGTTGAGCTTGAAAGTTCTATTTTTGCTTTTTCAGCGGCTTCTTTTAAGCGCTGCAATGCCATTGGGTCTTTGCGAAGGTCAAGTCCTTCATCTTTTTTAAATTCATTAGCTAACCAATCAATAACTATTTGGTCAAAATCGTCACCACCAAGGTGAGTGTTTCCGTTGGTACTTTTTACTTCAAAAACTCCATCGCCCATTTCAAGGATAGAAATATCGAAAGTTCCACCACCAAAGTCGTAAACAGCAATTTTAATGTCTTTTCCGCGTTTATCTAATCCATAAGCAAGTGCAGAGGCAGTTGGCTCATTAATAATACGTTTAACCTGTAATCCTGCTATTTCACCGGCTTCTTTTGTTGCCTGACGCTGTGAGTCGTTAAAATAAGCAGGAACAGTAATTATTGCATCTGTTACTTCTTGTCCTAAATAATCTTCGGCTGTTTTTTTCATTTTTTGAAGAATAATCGCCGATATTTCCTGGGGAGAAT
>PCSS01000105.1 GCA_002771395.1 Bacteroidetes bacterium CG23_combo_of_CG06-09_8_20_14_all_32_9
ATTACATCTTTAACCTTAATATCAGGTACATCTTGTAATTGTATTTTTATCTTTTTCAGAAGAATATTATTCTCTATCATTTTGTGGTTGTTTTAAAATTAAGATTTATTTCTGACAGGTTTTTGAACTCTTTTATTTTATCATTAGCTTTTAAATAATTACCCTGTCCTGATTTATATTCATCACATTTCACAATTACAGGTTCAGCTATATTAAATTTTATTTTACCATATCCCCTGCTTCCCGATTTTCCAAGTGTAGAATGTTCCAATAAACGCATTGCCTCAAGTAAATTCTGCAAATCTTCATTTACTTTTTTAAATTCAGTATCCGCCTCTTCTTCTTTGGTCATTATGTAAACGCCATAAACCATCTCAAAGTCAAATTCAGAACCTGTAACCACACGTTCAATAAAACGAGGATTGGCAGCAGAAGTGAGCCGGTCAATAGTATTTTCCGGCTTATATTCAGTATAGAGCAATTCGCTGTCCATTTTTTTCCACATCTTAATTGTTTCTTCATTCGGATTACAATCGCGGATTATTAAACGAGTTGGTCCATCGTTTTTTCGTTTTTCATTAGTGCTAATTCCAAATAACCTTACAATTCGCTCGTCGGCTGATACATCTCCATTTTCAGAAACAACTCCCATATTGTATTCAAGCAATGTTCGTAATTTTCCTTTTAACGAACTTCCGGGAATATATGGCATCTTGTTTTGGGGATTTCTTAGAACAGGCGAATCAACCCCGCCTATTTCAGGATTTTCTTTACTGCCACCGATATGTAACCCTGTAACACATTTAATCTTGCCACGAATAATAATATTAGCAAGGAATTTCGGATAGGTATTTTTATTATTTTCCATACTTATAAAAATTAAATTTTTTAATCTCCACCATAATATTTGTGATAAGCAATTATACTTTCAATTAAATTGAAAAAATTTTTTAATGCTTTTTCTTTATCATTAGCTTTTAAAACAGCATCAATAGCATCATCCATAAATGTTTTAAATGACTCTACCTTTTTTTGTCTGCCTGCAGCATAAGCAAGTTTAGGTTTTAACAAAATTAATTTTGTTTCAATCATTGAAAAATTAAACTCATTCATTGAAAGCATATCATTTTTAATTGATACTATAGCACTGAAAAAGTTACGGATTTGGTTTGTCTTTATTCCTTCTTTAGCAAAATTTCTGCCTTTTTCTTTTGCCTCATTTATAAGGATTTCGGGTTTAATAATATCTAATGTTTCCATATTATTACTTATTTAATTTTCTTGTTTTCAAAATTACATAATTTAACGGAATCTGGTAATTTTTAATGATGTCTTCTTTTGAAAAAACTTTTAAAATTACTGAAATAATATCTTTCTCAATTCCTTTTTGAGCATTTTCAATTTTTTCGGAAGTAAAACCATGTCTTGCAAAAAGGTAATGTAATTGTGCAACATTTCTATATAGTTTATCGGTATCAACTTGTCCGTTCCGTTTTAAGCACGATTTTATTATCAGCAATAAGCGATGAACTAATGAACGTGTAAGTTTTTCTTTATTTTTTATTCCTTCATCACCTGTATAATCCAGCAATTTTTCAGCAAAATCAATCATAGCACAATAACTATCCCAGTTTAATGTGCAGTCAAATACTGTTACAGCATTTTTTATTTTCCCGTCTTTACAAAAATTTTTCGCTTGTTCCTCAAGTTCGGCAGTTTTTTCAGCTATTTTTACTATAAGTAAATGGTCATCACAGAAGAAAATACCAGCACTAAACGAAAACCCCGGATTTTTACATGTAAATTTTTTAAAATTTTCATACAGTTCTTTTGCAAAATGCAGAATATTGAACCATGAACCAATCAGGAAAGCATCATCTCCGCCTGAATATGTAATATAAAGTTTATATTTTTCAGCAAGAACATTCATATAGCCGCTGAAAAACAAATCAAGTTCGCGACTCAGAGTCGCTATTTTTAAAAAAGAAGTTTTTTTACCCAGTCCAAAATCAAAAATGCTCTCAAGATTATCTGCATCAAGACAGATTGCCGCTAATTTTGGGTATGATAATTTTTCCGGCTCGTTTTGTTTTTTATCTTTTAAATAAAATCTATAATTTATATTAGCAAGTTCTTTAAAAGAACAGACAGAATTTGTTTGCGAATTAATCTCTGCATAACTACCAATAAAACGAAAACCATAAGAAACAGGGAATTTAAAATCGGATAGTTTTTCAGGATACTTTAAAAAATCAGAATTGTTAATTGCAATGATTTTGCAATTTTTAATTTTGTTTTCCCTTTCTTTAAGGAAATTTCTGATTTTTTGTTCTTCAGTTTCTTTGTTTGCAGGTTTGGTATTTGGCAGGAAATAAAAAATATTAAATTGTTCAAAACTTGCTACTATGTCATTATCGTTTGCAAAATCATCTTTATTTTTTGCTGTAATTTCAATAAGATAATTGGCATAAGGTAAATTCTTTCCTATTTTTATAACATCATTAAAATCTTGCTCGCCGGGTTGATTAAAAATAATTTCTTCCAGATAGTTTTCGTGTTTCTTATATTTTGCTTTATTGAGGTTATTATTAACCTTTGCTATTGCTTCGTTAGCACTTTTATATAATTCCTCGCCAAACTTTTCCTTGCCAATAATTATACCTAACCTGGGTCCGATTTTTCTGAAAAGAAAAAGATTAATTTCTTTTATCAAGTTTGATATTATATCATCAATTCCTTCAAAATATGGTGCGGTAATATAGAAGTGACCGCCTCCTGAATATAGTATATTGGCTTCATACAGGTTCAATTTGTTTAAAAACTGACCCGCAATAAAATCTGTCAATAAACTTATATATAAAGACCGGCCTCTTAAACGTTTTGAAAGTCCTTTACTGTTGCCGGCTACCTGAAGGTCAATATCAGAATAAATAAATTTTTGGATACCGGTAATATCTCCTTTAATAAGATAAAATTCTTTTCTAACATCAGCAGGTTTGTATTGTTTAAGCGATTGTTCGTTCAAATGATAAGTAAAACAATTTACTATACCGGCAGTCGCCCTGAGATGGTCAAATAAACTGATATCAGGAGTTGATTTATAGCCGGCTGATGAAATTTTAGAAGTATATTTTTTTAATAAATAATATATTGTATATGCTGATGCATTCAAATCTTTAATTGATTGTATTTTTTTTATTTCCTCTATAAAATTCTTTAACAATGGCTGATGCATTTTAATGATGTTCTGTTCGTCATATTTCCATTTTTCAGTGTCATTTGTAGCAGGTTCATTAAT
>PCSS01000154.1:0-1168 GCA_002771395.1 Bacteroidetes bacterium CG23_combo_of_CG06-09_8_20_14_all_32_9
CATCAATTACATTGACATCAACTTACATAGCGGTAACACACGCTTAAAAAAAACCGGGCAAATTGTGCAATTTGACAATTACAAAATATTTTATAACTTTATAGCGGTTTGACAATTATATGGGTTAAATGCCCAGCTTTTTTAAGCGTAAACCGTTATATGCAGATATAAAACTCTATTATGAAAACAAAAATTAATGGTACCTTTGCACAATGAATAAAACAGAAACCAAATTTCATGGTACTGATTTGGACAATCATTACAAAATGGTGTCATCCTGAAATCCGTTGAGGTCAGTTGTTCTGAAGTTATTATCTTGGGTGTTACATAGATTTTACATGTTTTCCTGTTTTTTAACCTTTCACTTTTATGGGCATTATAGCTAATTTTGTAATAATATTTTTTATTATGCTGATTGATACTCATGCACATATTTATTTGGAACAATTTGATAATGATCGCTTAGATGTAATTTCAAGAGCAATTAATGCTGATATTAAATTAATGCTTCTTCCTGCAATTAATAAGAATTATCACAAATCTTTAATAGAGTGCACAAAGGCATTTCCGAAAAATTGCTTACCAATGATTGGACTTCACCCAACCTCTGTAAAAGAAAATTTTGAAGAAGAATTAGAATTTATTCGTAACGAAATTCGGAAAAATATTTTTTATGGCATTGGCGAAACGGGTTTAGATTATTACTGGGACAAAACTTTTGTAAAAGAACAAGAAATTGCATTAAGAGTTCAGATTGAACTTGCAATAAATCATAAACTTCCAATTGTGCTTCATTCACGTAAATCACTTAATGAATTATTAAATATTTTGCACGATTACCGGAATACCGAACTTTGCGGGGTTTTTCACTGTTTTCCGGGGAATGTTGCCGAAGCTGAAAAAGTAATTGAACTCGGTTTTTATTTGGGAATAGGCGGAGTTGTTACATATAAAAATGCATCAATGGCAGAAGTTGTAAAAAGCATTTCATTAAATCACATAGTATTAGAAACTGATGCACCTTATCTTACTCCTGTCCCATATCGAGGTAAAAGAAACGAAAGCGCTTATATTAAAATTATTGCCGAAAAAATCGCAAAAATTAAAGAAATTTCTTTTGATAAAGTTGCAGAGACTACAACTTTAAACGCAATTAAGATTTTTAATT
>PCSS01000154.1:1214-1364 GCA_002771395.1 Bacteroidetes bacterium CG23_combo_of_CG06-09_8_20_14_all_32_9
TAGTTGGCAGTGGCAGTTGGCAGACATTATGGACAAGCACTAAAGAGCCTGCATCTTACAATTTGTATCCTGTATCTGTACAATTAATGTAAAAAATATTATACGGGACTTCTAAAAATTGCTTTTTCTTTGTTGGACTTCAATTTTAAA
>PCSS01000154.1:1427-4748 GCA_002771395.1 Bacteroidetes bacterium CG23_combo_of_CG06-09_8_20_14_all_32_9
ACGGTTTTAAAATCTTGTCCGCCTCGAAAAATCTAATTTTTAGAACCCCTCTATATTTAATTTTTATGATGCTCATAAACATATTAAGCCGACTGGGTAATTACGAAAGTTTTTTACAGTTTAGTTTTATTTTATAATTTTAGCGTTTAAAATTCAATTTTTTTCACATTGAATTTTTGGAGAGATGGCCGAGTGGTCGAAGGCGCACGCCTGGAAAGTGTGTAATCGCCAAAAGTGGTTCGTGGGTTCGAATCCCACTCTCTCCGCAAAACAAAGTATAAAAACATTTTAATGCCTAACCGTATTTCTTTCTCAAAAGTTATGATTTATTTTGGACTCTTTATGGTATTTATATATGTAGTTGTTGGAGCAATGTTTATTTTTGCACAGGTTTTTACCTATATCCCCAGAGAGTTCAGAGTTATATTTGGCATTTTTTTTGTAATTTACGGTATTTTCCGCTTTGTAAAAATATACCCAAAACTTAAAAAAAACAGTCAGGATGAAGACACTGATTCAATTTAGTTCTATAATATTAATCCTTTTTCTAACTTCATGTAACCAAAACCCGGGAAAAGTTTTTGATGAAACGCCAACGCGTGGTAATATAAAAATTGCCTGTGACGAATCATTCAAACTCCTTTTTGATACAGAAGTTTTTACTTTCGAGAGTTTGTACCACTACGCAAAAATTAATGTGGTATATGTCCCCGAAAACGATCTTTTTCACCTCTTTTTTAACAATTCTGTAAGAGCTATTGTTACCACACGAAAGCTTACCAAAACCGAAGAAGATGGGTTAATGAAAAATAATATCGTCCCCAAAACCACTGTTATTGCTTATGATGCACTTGCCTTCATTATAAATCCCGAAAATCCCGATTCTACTATATTATATAGTTCTATCAAAAAAATCTTTACAGGAGAATATAAAACATGGAAAAATCTGAATCAAAAATCTATACTGGGAGAAATAGCGATGGTTTTCGATAATGAAAAATCATCCAACATCAGGTATATTAACGAAAAATTTGAACTTAATAATTCTTTTCCTTCTACTTGTTTTGCCGTAAAGTCTAATGAAGAAGTAATTAATTATGTCGAAAAAAATAAAAACGCTATTGGAATAATTAGCGTAAATTATATTAGCGACCGTCATGATTCATTGACAATTAATTTTCTTAGTCGCATTAAAGTACTGGCAATCAGTTCCGAAATTGACGATGGGAGTTCAGGCTATTATTACCGACCTTATCAGGCATATATTGCTAATGTATCATATCCTTTCATCAGAGATGTATATATTATCAACAGAGAAACTTTCACGGGCCTGGCTTCCGGATTTAATCAATTTGTAGCAGGTGAAGTAGGTCAGCGTATTATATTAAAATCTGGTCTTGTACCTTCAAATATGCCGATTCGTTTAATACATTTATCCAAAGAATAACGTTAATAATATATTGAAATTAAAATCTTAAATTGTTTTATGACAAAGAGAATTTTTATTTTTGTAGCGTTGGTTAATCTGCTAACCTTTACAAATTTTACAGGTCAAACTCAAACATTAACCGATGCCATTCGCTTAATGCAAAGCGAGCAGTTTGATGTCGCAAAAAAAGCTTTTAAAAGTGTAATCACTAAAGAACCCAGAAATGGAGATGCTTGTTTTTATTTTGGGCAATGTTACCTTTATTCTTATTTAGTTGATTCCCTTTCATATTCGTTGAGTGATGTGGTTGACTCAGCTTTTTATTATTATAAAAAAGGAACTGTATCAGATCAACTTAACCCTCTTAATTATACCGGATTAGGGAAAATTGAATTACTAAAAAAGAATCCTGCCGAGGCAAAAGTTCATTTCAACAAAGCAATATCCCTTTTGCCAAGTAAGACAAATAAAAACAGCGCCATTTCCAATGAAAAACAAGCACTAACTTATGCAAAAATTGCAGAAGCCTACGCTCAGGTTACTCCTCCCGATATGAAAGAATCGTTTGCATACCTTCAGTTGGCACAAAACTTTGTAAATATTGACCCCGCAATTTATATTATCACTGGCGACATTTATCTTGAAGATGGTGATGCTACCAATGCTATTTTGAACTACAAAAAGGCTCAGGAATTAGCTCCATCCTCTCCTTTGGCTAAAATTAAAATTGGAAACATTTATGTCCGCGGACGTAACTTGAAAGCAGCTATTCCATATTTTGAAGAGGCTCAGCAGATAGACTCAAACTTTGCACCTGTTTATCGCGAAATAGGTGAATTATATATTAAATCAGGAGCTTATGGAAAAGCAAAGGAAAATTTTTCAAAATTCCTTGAACTCTCAAATAAAAATATTGCAGCAAGAATAAAATATATATATGCCCTCTTTCTTTGTAAGGACTATAATAATGTTCTACAGCAGGTAGATGAAGTATTTACCACAGATACATCCTCCGTTATTCTTAACCGTCTTGCAGGATATTCCTGTTTTGAAACCGGTAAATATCCTGAAGCAAAGAATTTCATGGACATTTTTTTTCGCAAAATAGATGAAAAACGTATAATAAGTAGCGACTTTGCATATTATGCCCGCATCCAGGGCAAATTAGGAAGTGATTCACTGGCTATAGAAAGTTTTAATAAAGCTATTACTAAAGATACCTCAAATTATGACCTTCTGAGTGAAACTGCTAATTTACTGACAAAACAAAAACGAAGCACGGAAGCAATTATATTGTACAATAAAAAAATAAATTCTGGAAAAGCAGGTTCTCTCGACTATTACTATATTTCCAAAATATATTACAGTATGTTTCAGACGCTGTCTGCCAACGATTCATACAGTAAAACCGATACTCTTAGAAAAAAAGGAATTGATTATCTGAATAAGGCAGATACCTTGTGTGGCAGTTTTTTAGCAGAACAGGCAGGTTCTATGCAGGGTCTTCAGATGCGGGCACGTATAAAAGCAGCATTAGACCCTGAATTTGAATTGGGTATTGCCAAGCCATTTTATGAAAAGGTTATAGAGAAAGCACAAACAGATTCCGTAAAATATTCAACAGCATTAGTCGAATCTTATGATTATATGGGGTGGTATTACTATTTTACAGATCAGAATTACTTAATATCAAAAATGTACTATAATAGAATTTTAGCTATAGACCCAAAGAACGCTAAAGCGAAGAACGCCCTAAACCTGCCAAAATTAAAAGAACTAAAGTAAACACTGTTGATAAAAACAGACAAACAATACGGGACTTCTAAAAATTGCTTTTTCTTTGTTATGCTCATTTTTCAAAATCCTCATTTACAACAGTAAACTCCGGCTTT
>PCSS01000140.1 GCA_002771395.1 Bacteroidetes bacterium CG23_combo_of_CG06-09_8_20_14_all_32_9
TACCAAAGTTAGGGATTAATTATTGATTAATTTTACCACCCTTTTATACTGCAATAGGGAATAATTTGAGTTTTACCTTTTTTGACTTCCCTCTCCAACTGGAGAGGGGGCAGAGGTGAGGTCATAAAAAAACAAAAACTCAAATTATGACCATCTAAAGTATAATTTAGTCTGACAGAATAATTCAGGATGAAAAACAATAATATAATAACATATCTTTTTAATTGAAAAAAGTTACTATTTACCTCTATGGTTAATTTTCATTATCTCACCGAATTACGAATTTTTTATTCACCCGTTAAATACTGCTTTTCATAAGCACTACCTCAAATTTGCGGAATATTTAACGGGGTGAATATCTTTTTTCGTACTTCGGTGGGGTAAATAGTTACGAAAAAAACAAATAAGATTTTTATGAAGTATAAGTTAGGCATCGACGTTGGCGGAACTTTCACAGATTTTTTCCTGGTAGGTGATGATGGTTCGGCATTAATTCATAAAACCCTTTCCACCCCCGAAGACTCTTCAATTGGTTTTATTACCGGCACCAGGGAAATTGCTGAGAAACTAAATCTTGAATTAAGCACTTTCATTAACGAAATTAACACAATTGTTCATGGAACAACAGTTGCAACTAATGCTATACTTACTATGAACGGGGCAAAAACAGCGTTGATTACTACAAAAGGATTTCGTGATGCTTTGGAAATGCGAAGAGGCATTCGTGAAGAACGGTATAACAATCATTATAAAAATGTAAAACCATTAGTTCCAAGATATCTGAGATATACAATTAATGAAAGGACTGATGCTTCAGGAAAATCATTAATCCCTGTTAAAACCTCTGAACTTGATGAAATAATTGTCAATATTAAAAAAGAGGATGTAAAAGCAATTGCAATTTGTTTTATGAATTCTTATTTGAACAGCGAACATGAAAAATTTGCCACCGAATATCTCAGGGCAACATTACCCGATTTGTTTATTTCTGCTTCCTTTGAAGTACTTCCTTCGGTTCGGTTTTACGAAAGAGTAAGCACAACTTGTATAAATGCTTATATAGGTGTTGTTATTGACAAATATTTAGAATCGCTACTTGGTAAATTACACGAAATAAATTTCAAGGGGAAACTGATGATTATGCAATCAAATGGTGGCATTGTTACGCCCGAAGTTGCACGAAAAATTGCTGCCGTTACTGTTCTTTCGGGTCCGGCGGCAGCTCCTATAGCAGGCGCCTATTACGCAGAATTATTAGGTTATAACAACTGTATAACAATGGACATGGGAGGAACAAGTTTCGATACTTCATTAGTAGTGAACCGCAAATGTGTAACAAGTACAGATGGTGAAATTGACAGGCATCGTATCGCCTTACCTACATTAGACATTATAACAATAGGCGCCGGAGGCGGAAGTATCGGCTGGATTGATAAAGGAGGTTTGCTTCAAATGGGACCTAAAAGCGCCGGGGCTCTTCCTGGTCCGATTTCTTATGACTGTGGCGGAACTGAACCTGCCTGTACAGATGCTGATTTGATTTTAGGATACCTTGACCCAAATTTTTTTGCCGGCGGGAAATACATTTTAAATAAAGAAAAAACTGTTTCCCTGACAAGAAAAACATTGGGAGAACCTCTTGGCATGGACGTTGTTAAAACTGCAGCCGGAATGTATCGTGTTATCAATATGAATATGGCTCAGGGAGTACGACAGGTGTCAGTTGAAAGAGGTTATGACCCCAGGGAATTTTTATTACTCTGCGCAGGTGGTGCCGGTCCTATACACGCAGGAGAAATATGCAGAGAATTAGAAATTCCGATGTTCGTTGTTCCGGATGTTGCTTCAATTTTTTGTGCTGCCGGAATGTTGCTCGGTGATTTAAAGCATGATTATGTGCGCTCTTATATGACTTGGTTTTCAAAAATTGAAAAAAACAAGTTCCTCTCATTTTATGACGATATGAAAACTGAGGCAATTGCTACTTTAACCGAAGAAGGTATATCAAAAGAAAAAATAGAATACTACCCATCGCTCGATATTCGTTATGTAGGGCAATTTCATGAAGTCCCTTTGGAAGTTACAATGAATGATATTACAAATTTTAATACCGACTCTATCGCTGAAGCCTTTCACAAAGAGCATAACCGTAAGTTTGGTTATGAATTAAAACAGGAAGGTACCGAACTTGAAATTATTAATGTTCGTCTAAGGGCAGTTGGAGTAACCGAAAAACCTCTTTCTCTTTCAGGAAACAAAGAAGCAGGAGCCGAAACACTTGAGCAGGCACTAAAAGGCAGAAGGCAGGCTTATGTGCCTGAAGTTGATAAAATGCAGGAAATTCCTGTTTACAATGGTGATATTTTAATTAATAATTTCAAAATAGAAGGTCCTGCACTTATTGAACAAATAAACACTACAATTTTTATTGGAGCGTCTTACAATTGCGAAACCGGAATTGGTGGTACCTTTATTGTTTATAATAAATTTTTAATGCCAAACGGTTTTGAAAAGAAATTACAAACCCTCAAAATAAATAAATAACGGAATTATAAAGTAATTGGTATTTTATAAATTTTTACGCACCTATACATATTGGGACAGAAAATAAAAAAAACAAAATAAAATAAAAAATAATGCTTAAATTTGTAAAATATGGCAATGTTAACAACTAACCTGATTAAAGAAGACCTAAGTATTGCCTATGTAATGGCAGTTGCAGGGAGAAACGGTTTTGCTACTCAAATCCGTCATAGAGATAGTGATAGTGTTGATTTAATGATTATCAATAAAGGAAAACCTAATCCTGCCTGTACAAAGATTGAGGGTCAAATAAACATTCAGATGAAAGCTACCGTAAATTGGCGTGACAACGCAGATAATACAATTTCATACGACCTTAATAAAAAAAACTATAATGATCTCAGAGAAACAGAAATTGTTGTACCACGCATTCTTGTTGTCTTGTGTTTGCCAAATAATGAAAAGGATTGGTTGAGTATTTCAATTGATGAATTAACTTTAAAAAAATGTGCTTTTTGGTTTAGCCTAAAAAATATGCCCGATAGCGGTAATACATCTTCTGTTATATTGCGTATACCAAAAGCAAATTTGTTTTCACAACAAACGTTATTGGATTTAATGATAAAAATGCAAAAGGAGGAAGAATTATGAAATCAATAATATTTGAAAAAATAATAGAAAATATTAACCCATTACAAATTCAAAAATATCTTAAAAGTACTGGATGGAATTTTATACAGAGTAAACGTCCTCAAATTGGCATATATTTTTTGAATAAGGGTGCCGAATGGTTTGAAGTTACACTTCCATTGAAAAAAGAATATGCAGATTTTGAACAAGCAATTAAAATAATTATTGAAAGAATTGCAGAAGTTGAAAAGAAGGAATTTAAGGATGTATTAAACAGGTTAGTTTTGCCTGTTTCCGATATTGTTAAGTTCCGTGTAGTAAATTCAGAAACGGAATATGGTACAATCAGTTTTGACGATGGATTCAATCTCCTTCAAAACGCAAAAAAAACACTCTACACAACTGCCTGCGATTACATCAAGCCTGAGTTATATCATCAAAGGCTTAGTTTTAAAAAAGCTAACGATTTTATAAACAATTGTCGTTTAGGACAAACTGAACATGGCAGCTTCATCGGATCTGTTATTTGTCCATTTATTAAGGAAAATGATTCTGATATTGTGGAACAATTATCACTTTTTGATACCGAAGAAAATTTCCAGGAGTCTTTAACTAGGAAGGTTACAGAAAAACTTATGATTTCCTTGACCCAACTAAAAAGTCTTATTGAAACAGATCAATTACAACAATTAGAAGATCAGGAGGTGCCTGTTATGAGCGGTAACTTTATTGAATCCTTAATTTCTCTTAGTCTTCCTTCAAAAGAAAGTACAATAGAAGTTATTACCGACTGGGCTCCAACAGTGCCAATAGTCAATTCTTATATCCCTATCAAGTTTTCTAAAGATCATATTATACCGGCAGAAAGATGGGTGAAGAAGATAAGAGAAAAAGCAGGCAGAAAAGGTGTTTTCGTTGGACGTATCTCACAGGTAAAAACAAACCCGGATATCACAAAAAGAAAGGTTGCAGAATTTATGCTTAACTTTTTGGATGAACAAAACAAGAAAAACACTGCAAAGGTTGTTATTCCTTCAGATGATTTATCATTAGCCATTGAGGCAATTCAGGATGGTAAATATGTTAAAGTATCAGGTGTATTGGAAGGCAAAAAGAAGAAAGAAATTAAAAATCCTGAAATTGATAGTGTTTCCTGAATTATTAAACATAATTAATATAGCTCCGCCAACAAACATTTAATATCTAACGGCTATGACTGAAATTAAAATTGATAACATCCTTCTCTCTATCTTCCAGAGAGCATTCAGGTCTATAACAGACGAGATGAGTATTTCGCTTACAAAAACAACCCGCTCACCAATTTTGTGTGAAGCAAAAGATTTTGTAACAGGCCTGTACGATGCCGGCGGAAACATGCTTGAGCAAACCGAAAACCTTCCCATACTTAGTTTTTCATTAGGACCGGTTTGTAAAGTTATTATTGAACAATATGGAAAGAATATTTTTCCGGGTGATGTGATTATCCATAATGATGTGTTCTCAATGGGAAATCAAAATAATGATGTTGCTATTTTTAAACCAATATTTTATAATGACATATTAGTCGGGTGGTCTGCCGCAAAGGGACATCAGGCAGATATAGGAGGCGCCGTTCAGGGAGGTTATAACCCGAATGCCACAGAGGTTTGGCAGGAAGCGTTGCGCATTACTGCTGTTAAACTATACGAAAAAGGTGTGCTGCGGCAGGATGTATGGAATCTGATTTTTGCAAACATCAGGCTTACTATGGTTCAGGAAGATATTAAAGCTCAAATTGGTGCATGTTGCCTTGGCGAAAGAAGATTAACCGCCCTGATTTCAAAGTATGGTATTAATTGCTACGAAGCACATAAACGGGAACTGTTCAACAGTACCGAAAAAATGATGAGAGCAGAAATTGCAACTATTCCTAATGGTGTTTATAAAGGCAGCAGCATGGTTTATTACGATGGCAGGCATATTGGTTCCAAGTTTGAGATAAAAGCAAAAATTACTGTTGAAAACGAAGATATTACTTTTGATTTTTCTGAAACATCGCCACAAACAAATGGCTTTGTAAACGGAACTTATACCTCATCCTGCTCTGCCATAACACTTACATTTCTACAAATGGTTAATCCCTGCATTCCACATAACGAAGGAATGCTCAAGCCTTTAAAATATATTGTTCCCCAAGGAACCATTATTAATGCTTCTTATCCTAAAGCAACTACTTTTGGAAATCATTTATGCCCGCAAATTGCAGATTCTATTTTTAAGGCGCTTGGTCCTGCTATACCCGGCAGAGTTACCTCCGGATGGAACCACTTATTATGCTCACTTTTTACAGGAAAACATCCTAAAACAGGAGAAAAATATGTTGATATTTGCTTTATGGGGCTGAAGGGTGGTTCGGGAGCACTTCAGGGCGATGATGGTTATGACCATATCGGTATGATTGATGCATCGGGTGGTGTGCTTGACCAGGATTACGAAATGTATGAACAACAAACACCTCATCTTATTTTAAAACATGAATACCTTACCGATTCAGGCGGAGCAGGAAAATGGAGGGGTGGACTTGGTGTTGAAACAATTATTAAATTAGGTGGCGACAATTCAACAATGGTGGTTTTTGGTGATGGCAATGTTGAACATAATTATGGTTTGTTTGGAGGGAAAGGAAGCGTATTGAACAGCATTACACTTGAATATCCCGATGGCAGACTTTACACACCATTAAGTAAAGATATAATTGAAGGAATTTCTGCCGGAACAATATACAGGCAAATAGCCGGCGGTGGCGGTGGATTTGGAAACCCAAAAGAAAGAGACAAATCCTCTGTGCAGGATGATGTACGAAATGAAAAAGTGACCAAAGAGCAGGCTTATCAGGAATATGGGCTTGTCTTTAAATAATAGTTATTTTTGCAACTCTAATATTTTTTTAACCAATACAAATACCTCAAAAAAATGGAGAACAAAATTCAGGAACTCAATCTTGAATTGTTAAAAACGGTGCAATTCAATTTCTGCGATGGAAAAACCATTGCCGCTGCTTTGATTGAAAACAGGGATCTGTGGAAAGCGGTTATTATGGATAGACCCCATGATGGTAACTATGTTGATTTAATCAGGCTTAGAGACATTTCTACCGGTCGTTGGAATGTGGATACATTGTTCATATTATCCTCTAACAAGGATGATTGTAAACTTGAAGAATTAGCAGGTGGATGGAACGCCGACAGCATAGAGTGGATTGAAGACGATAAGGCAGAAAATCGGCTAGGAGGTTCAGACGATGAGCATGCCAGAATTTTACAGATATGGTGGGACTGACTTTGAAATCCGGTAGTAAGCAGTCCTGCAATAAATAGTTGAAGTGAATAAAAAATGATTAATTACGACCCTATTCTAAAAAAAATAATTTCTGTTTTTAAGGAAAGCAGATTTAGAAACAGTAAAGGTCAAACAGTTTCTTACTTTGAATATTGTCTGCTAAAAGATTTTGAACGGGAACACAAAGGTGATGAAGATATCGTTGTTACTCCTATTCTTCTTGAGCTCTTAAAAATATTTGATTTCCGGTCCGGTGTAAATATTCTTCAACAGGTTATTAAAGATGGAGATAAACCTGATTTTAGAACATTGGAAACAAATAAATTTATTTTAGATGCAAAATCCACAGGAACTGATATTGTTACCGGACGTGATGATAAGTCGGCGGTACAACAGATAAAACGATACCTTAAATCGTTCAAAGGATACGAATACGGAATTCTGTTCAACCTGCAACGCTTTGAATTTTTTGAACGGCAAAACCAAAAGGATTTGATTAAAGTCAAGCACCTTGAAGAACGCTCAATTAATTTTGTTGAATTAGTAAAGGATTTCTCTGAAAACAAAGCTGAAGGAACCAGGAACTTAGAAAACTTCAAATGGTTTTATGAAAATTTCAGGTTTGAAAAAATAAAACCCGAAGAATATATTGAACTCATAAAAAACAGGAAAAAGCAAGACCTTATTATTCCTGATAAAAAATTCCTTAATGCACTTGTCTATGGTCTGATTATTAAAATACAGGATAATATCCGCAAACAAGTGATGTTCATGACAAAAAATTTGAATCATCACTGGAGATTGAAATCTGAATTACTAAAAATAATCCGTGAAATTAATGTAAGTGAAGAAGAAGATAAATACGCTGTTGCTGCTGAGGAATTAGTAAAACAAATAAGCCATATTATATTACTCCGGTTTCTTTTAATCCGGATATTTGAAGACAACGAACTTATCCCTCAAAATATGTATAATGGCGGTTTTAAGAAAAAACTCGAACCACCATTCAGCATGACGCTTAAGGAAATCTTATCCGATGCAAATGTAAAGGCGACACAATTATTTTCCTATTTTAATGATAAATTCCCTTATAATTTTGAGATAAAAAATGATGATAATTTACTTATCCATATCTTGTTTGAACTGTCAAAAATCAACTTTGCAGAAATTAATTTTGATTTAATTGGCGATTTGTATGAGCATTATCTGAATGAAGATGAACGAAAAGAAAAGGGGCAATACTATACTCCGCATTATATTGTAGAATTTATCCTGAACAGGGTTGGATTTAGCGGAATTATTAAAGGGAAAACCTGTGGTGAGCAAAGTCGAACCATAAATAATAAGACTCTGCTTGATCCGGCATGCGGTTCAGGGAGTTTTCTTGTTGAAGCCGCTATCCGTATTCGCAATGCAGCGCTTAACCGCGAAGCAGAGGCAAAACAAAATATTATTGATAACCTGTTCGGGTCGGAATTGACATCTTTCGCAAGCCGACTTGCTGAACTCAATTTGATAATTCAGGTATTACCACTTATAAAAAGAATTGAAACAGATGAAGAAAAAGAAATGCAATCTTTTATTGTTTGCACTGCCGATTCATTGCTTAAAATTTATAACCACGGAGAAACTGCCGGCTCCGAAAAAGAACCCGTCGAGGATGATGTTTTAATTAATCTGGTGGCAAATAAAAATGATTTTGATTTTGTGGTTGGAAATCCACCTTATGTAGGTGAAAAAGGACATAAGGAAATGTTCCGTCCTCTGCAAAATCATCCTTATTGGCAACATTTTTACCAGGGCAAAAGCGATTACCTTTATTATTTTATTATACTTGGGTTAAGCAAACTTGCTGAGGGTGGTAAATTTGGATTTATTACAACACAGTATTGGCTGACTGCAGATGGTGCAGGCACACTTAGAAAATATATTCTTGAACATGCAAAAATTATTGAAATAATAGATTTCAAAGGTATCAAACTTTTTCCGGAAGCACAGGGACAGGAAAATATTGTTTTTGTACTTGAAAAATGCAGCACAGAATCTGAACGAGCAAACCATAAAATAAAAATCATTCAATTTAAAAATGAATGGGTAAACTCCTCTCAAAAATATATTGACTCTCAGAATAAAGTCACTACAAATTATGACAGGTGGATTGAATTACTTACTAATCCAAAACAATTTGAATTGTTTGCCGACCCTGGAAAAGTAAATTTTATGTTAGGAAAAGATAAAAGAGAAAGCATTGCAGATGTTTACTACAGCGGAATAACTCAAGGGGAATTAGACGAAAACGCCTGGTACATTTATTCGCATGAAAAAGCGGTCCATTTTGCCGGAAATTGTGTCGCTCTTACCGACTTGTTTAACGTGAACCAGGGCATCGTTTCCGGCGCTGATAAAGTAACTGCCGAAAACATAAAAAAAATTCCATTGGCAGAACAACAGGAATATGGAATAAAGCCTGGTGACCCTATTTTTATATTTGACAACCAACAATTGGATGCTTTAAAGCTTTCTGAAAATGAAAGAAAATTTGTAAAACCATTTTATAAAAACTCCGATATTCACCGCGGATTTGTTGATTTGAGCGAAATGCAATTTGTTATTTATTCAAATGATATTAAAAAAATAGATAAATTAAGTAAAATCAAGTCACACTTTAAAAAGCTTAGTTCATTATTAAAAGGCAGACTTGTCAGATATGAAGAGGATTATAGATGGTTCAATCTTCATAGAGGCAGAGATAAAACCCTTTTTGAAAGCGAAAAATTAGTTACCTCCCGTAGAGCAAAAAAAAATACTTTTGCTTATGAAAATATGAAAACATATCCTCAATCAGATATTACCCTGATTACACCTAAAAAAGAAACAAAAGAAAATCTGAAATATCTTTTGGCGCTTCTTAATTCTGATTTTCTGAATGACTGGTATGGAAAAAACACCAAGATGAAAGGTAACATGCGCGAATATTATTTTACGCCTTTATCAAAAGTGCCTGTTCGTAAAATTGATTTTAATAATAATGATGAGTCTAATATACATACCATCCTTGGCGGTACTTACACTAGTATTCAAACTGATGAAAAAGAGTTTCATTTTGATGAAGTCACACAGACATACATTAAACAAAAAGGATTAACTGATATATATATTGCTTTAAAAACAGAATTATATAATCTGAAAAAAGCCGGATTTGAATTTGACCCTGAATCAGTAATTGAGAATGCAACTTTTGTCAAAATAAATCTTTTTTCTCTGACAAATTATATGATTGAAAAAAACATTGCAGAAATAAGTCGTGTGAGAGATGTGATGTTATTTTATCCATCCTTAATAAAGGATCCATCTCTTTACAGTTTTAATTCTTCAGAAAAAGCTGAAGTAAAATTATTGCTTGAAAAATGTACTTATTTTATTAAAACAACAACCAAAGATTTTATTATTAAGGACGTTAAATCAGATAGATTGAATTCATTATTTAATGATTCGGGAGGCTTTGAGCTTTATGGTTTTAAGGATTCATTTGATTTAGTAACTAACGATAACCAAATAATTGAAGTGCTTTCCAGATCACCAAAAGATGCTGCTTATCTGGCCGAATTAATTAAAATGTATTTGAAGAAGTCTAAAACTCTTTCTTATGATACTTTAATGGAATTTCCAACAAAGAATGAGGCAATGGAAAAATTTATTCAACAGAAACAATCGTTTATTTTTCAATCGCTTTCTCCTTTAAATGAAGAAACACAGAAAAGATTAGATGAAATATTTCCAAATAGAGAAATTGAACCGATGAATAAAATTAAAAACATCCATTGCATACAATACTTAATTAACAAATATGTTGATTTTCTTTATAATTGAATAAGATGAAAAAGATTTGCCCTATCTGCTCTAAAAACAAAGGGAAACGTTATTGCAAAATAAAAAATGATACGTTAATTTGTTCTTTATGTTGTGCCCGAGTCCGCAATAATGAATGTGAAGGCTGTTCCTACTATGAGGATTCTAAAAGATTTATCATTGAAAAGGAAAAACAAAGAGAAAAAAAACAGCAATTCCCTCATTTTATCAAGAGAATAGACCCGCAAGTTGATGATGAAGTGAACAAAGCATTGGAACTGGCAGAAAAAGGACGCCTTTCAGAGGGGAAAAAGATTCTCATAGAATTGTTAGCCCAAAATCCCGACATTGATTCTGTCCACTTCGGACTGGGAACAGTCGCTGCCTTTCAGAAAAAATATGATGAAGCATTATCACATTTTGACAAAGCTATTAAAATCTTCCCTTATTATACAGAGGCATGGTTCAACAAAGGAATGATTTATAAAGAAACACTGGAAATTGAAAAAATGATTGAGGCATTTAAAAAAGTTGAGGAAATAGGCGACATAAATGAAGATTTTGTACTCGAGGCAAAAGAAATTCTTGCATCTTTTACAAAAAATCTTCATAATACAGAAGGAATAACATTAGACGAATTTATGAGTGCTACAAAAAAATTTAAAGAGGGCTATAATTATATGGATAAACGGGAATGGAAAAACGCTATTAATAAATTTCAGGAAACCATAAGCATTGACCACCATCATACTCAATCTTATGGGAATATAGGAATTTGTTATGCCCGTCTTGGAAATAAGCAGAAGGCATTAGAAGCATTGGATAAAGCAATAGAATTAGACCCTCACTATAAGCCGGCTTTGCACAACAAAAAAATAATCACATCACTGTCAGAGGGAGAAAAACTAGGCGACTTGCCCATGTTTTCTGTGGAGTATTACAAAGATTTATTAAATAAGAAAAAAGGGCTGAATGGTTAAATGGCGAAATGGTTAAATGGTTAAAAGATGGATAAGAAATATTTAGAATTAAATGATATTAATGCTTATAAAATAGCATTTGATTTAAGCAATTATATATGGGATGTCGTTATAAAATGGGACTGGTTTGCAAAAAAGCATGTTGGTGGGCAATTTATTGAATCTGCAGATTCTATATATGCCAATATTGCAGAAGGTTATGGACGTTATTTTAAAAAAGATAAAATCAGGTTTTACCATTACAGTCTGGGTTTATTGAAAGAATGTTTTGACTGGAATGAAAAATCAAAGGTCAGAAATCTTCTTAAGGATGAAGAATATCATCATATTATTACTGAACTTAATAAACTACCAAAAGAGTTGCACTACCTCATTAACTATACAAATGAAAAATTTAATAATAAAGCAATTAAGCAATGTAGCAGTTTAGCAATTCACCCCGTAGGATATTTCTTTATTATTGCATAAACGTTATTCAACAAAATTATCCAACGGGGTAAAACAATATAGCAATATAGCAATATAACCATTTTTACTATAAATATGAATATTATTGTATTAATTAAACAGGTTCCTGATACGACTGATGTTAAGGTTGACAAAAAAACGGGTAATTTAATCAGGGAAGGTATTCCAACAATTATCAATCCTTACGACTTACATGCTCTTGAAGAAGGGTTAAGGTTAAAAGAAAAATTCGGAGGAAGTGTTACTGCCGTTTCAATGGGGCCGCCTCAGACAATTGACGCCTTGCAGGAAGCTGTTTCAATGGGAATAGATACATGTATTCTTCTTACTGATGAAGCGTTTGCCGGGGCTGATACTCTGGCAACAGCATATACTCTTGGAAAATGTATTGAAAAACTCGGGAAATTCGATATTATTATTTGCGGTTATCAGGCGATTGACGGTGATACAGCTCAGGTTGGTCCCCAGGTTGCCGAATATCTTGCTCTTCCTCAGATTACTTGTGCAAGGAATATTAAGGTTAATGGGAAAAAATTAGTAGCTGAAAGAGTTATTGAAGACGG
>PCSS01000218.1:0-836 GCA_002771395.1 Bacteroidetes bacterium CG23_combo_of_CG06-09_8_20_14_all_32_9
TGAATAGTAATTAAATTATTATAATTTTGCCCAAAATTTATTCAAAGTTGAATCAACCTGTAGAGCAAAACGGTATAAATTCTTTAAAGATTTACGATTTTGTTTTACGTAATCTTAAACCCTTAATTATTATTGGAATAGCAGCATTTGTGGTTTCGCTAATAATTGCAATTATGTTGCCTTCCAAGTATCGCTCAACATTAATTTTATTTCCGGCGACATCCGAATCTGTTTCAAAATCGCTGTTTGCCGATAATCAACCATCAAAAGGATTATTAAATTTTGGAACATCCGAAGAAGTAGAACAATTTCTGCAGGTGCTTTATTCTGACGAAATAAAGAAAAGAATTACCGAAAAATACAATCTTTTTGAGCATTACGGTATTGATACGGCAGGAAAATATCCTCATACTCAACTCAGCAAAAAATATGAAAACAATATTTCATTTAGAAAAACAGAGTTTTTATCAATTGAAATTGAAGTATTTGACAAAGACCCCATAATTGCTGCAAACATAGCAAATGATATTGCCGATTATGCCGATAGTACAATAAATCGTATGCAACATGAACGTGCCTCAAAAGCCTTTATATTAGTTGAAAAAGAATACCTTAACGCAATAAAAGACCTCAATTTTATTCAGGATTCTTTGGGCAAATTGCGCGAACTTGGAGTTTTTAACTACGAAGCACAAAGCGAAGTTTTTAGTGATGCTTATGCTGTTGCCATTGCAAAAGGAAATAAAGAAGGTATTAGCGATTTAGAAGAAAAGTTTAAAATTCTTGCAAAATATGGCGGCGCTTATCAGAACTTTAACGAAATGATTACCAATGAA
>PCSS01000218.1:869-3349 GCA_002771395.1 Bacteroidetes bacterium CG23_combo_of_CG06-09_8_20_14_all_32_9
GTTGAAGCTAAAATTGATGCAGAACAAAATATACCTCATAAATTTGCTGTAAGCCGTGCCGAAATTCCCGAAAAAGAATATTATCCCATACGCTGGCTGATAGTGTTGGCGGGTGTTATGTCGGCACTAATATTCGGACTGATGGTTATTGCTTTTGCCGAATTGCTAAAAAAAAAATGACTTACTCAATCCCAAAACTCAACATAAACCTTAAATTACTTAAAAAAGAAATAATATTATTTAGTTACGATAATATGGAAGCTTACTTTAAAAATAAAAAGATAATGGAATTAGTAAATCGGTGGAAAATCCACTTTATTGCTATAACCATTATATCGGCAGTAATAGGAGTATTTATTTCATCTCCAGTTGTTATTACCCCAAAGTATAAATCAACGGCAATTGTATATCCAGTAAATATTTATACATATTCTAAAGAATCTACCACCGAACAAATGCTACAGGTATTTAATTCAAATGACATTAAAGAAAAAATGTTGAAAGCCTTTAATTTGGGTAAACACTACAAACTTGACCGTAAAGACCCGCAGTTTTATACTTACTTTTTGAATGAATATGATAATAATGTAAGTATAAGCAAAACCGAATACGAATCTGTAGAAATTAAAGTTTTAGATGAAAATCCAAATATTGCGTGTAACATGGTTGATAGTATTATAACTTTTTTCGACCAAAAAATAGCATTTCTTCATAAAAGAAAACAAATGGAACAAATTCAAATTTACAATAACGAAATGCAAAAAAAACATCGTGAATTAGATAGCCTTGAAACAGTTATGAACGAACTAAGACAGAAATACGGTATTATGAATTATTCCATACAAGTAAACGAAGCGACTAAAGGAAATTTAACAGGAAATAATGCTGCAAAAGAATTATTTAAAAATTTACAGGAACACGGTGGCGATTATCAAAGAAACGATTCACTTACATGGTACGTAAGAAGAGATTTTTTATTAAATAAATATAATTATGAAATTGCTGTTAAAGAATATAAAAAGAATATTTCGTATTCACAAATTATTTCCAACCCTTATCCTGCCGATAAAAAGTCGTATCCTGTAAGATGGGTGATTGTTGCAATAACAGTAATAACTTCGCTTATCTTTTCCAGTATTGTTATTGCATTTATTGATAGTAAACAAAAAAAGGCATAGCCTTGCCCGAACGTAAAAGCATATTGTGGGTTTATGGTTTATCGGCGCTTTTTATAGCGTTAAATGCTTATTTTATAGTTACTGAAAAATATTTTTTCTCATTTATTCCTTTTGTCTTACTCGTTGTACTTGTTGCAATTTTTGCGCTCGATAAACTTTTACTCGGAATAGTTTTTTTTACGCCACTTTCGTTACCGCTTTACGAATTTTATCATGGTCTTGATTTTAATATGTTTTTACCTACCGAACCTCTCCTTTTTGGTGTTTTACTCCTATTTATCTTTAAACTTCTTATTGATGGCAATTTCGATAAAAAAATACTCTTCCACCCGCTTTCTGTAATTATTGGCATTAACCTGCTTTGGATACTTATTACAAGCCTTACAAGCACAATGACGGTTGTTTCGTTAAAGTTTTTTCTGTCGCGATTGTGGTTTGTAGTTGGATTTTATATTCTTGCCATACAACTATTTAAAAACAAAAAAAACATTGGCAGATATTTTTGGTTATATACCTTTTCATTACTTATTGTAATAGGATATGCACTTGTAAGGCAATGGCACTACGGCTTTTTTGACCAGGAAGCGGCTAATTTTGTTGTAAACCCGCTTTACAACGACCATACTGCTTATGGTGCTGCTTTGGCAATGATTCTTCCGGTTATAACAGGTTTGTTATTTCTTAAAACATATTCGTATTGGCAGAGAATTGCTGCATTTGTAGTTCTAATTATTCTGGTAATAGCTATTATTTTTTCATACACACGTGCAACATGGATAAGCATAGCCATAGCTTTTATAATGTTTATTGTTATTGTACTTAAAATTAAATTCCGAACTTTTTTAATTATTGTTGTAAGCCTTATAATATTTGTTCCTTTATTCTGGACACAGGTTTATATGAAATTAGAAAGGAACAGACAAGAGGCATCTTCAAATTTTTCGGAACAACTTCAATCTGTAACAAATATTACTACAGACGCATCAAATCTTGAGCGTTTAAACCGCTGGAGTTGTGCAATAAGAATGTTTAAAGAAAAACCTGTTTTTGGTTTGGGACCGGGAACTTATATGTTTAAATATGCACCATTCCAACTCTCTTACGAAAGAACTATTATCAGCACTAACGCAGGAGATTTGGGTAATGCACACAGCGAATATCTTGGGGCACTTGCCGAATCAGGCATTTTAGGATTACTTACTTTTCTTGCAATTGTGATTGCATCAATATATTATGCAATGCGTATTTACAGAAAAACGAATGAACGTAGTGTTAAAATTATTGTGCTTTCTGTTTTAACAG
>PCSS01000161.1 GCA_002771395.1 Bacteroidetes bacterium CG23_combo_of_CG06-09_8_20_14_all_32_9
TATTTATCGGCAAAAGACCGAAAACAACTTGTAAATACACACAATGGAATTATAAATATAATTCCTGAAATAAAAAATAAGGAAATTTTAAATTACAATAATGCACAAATAGATATTTCAAAAAATATTGACGAACTTTTTAAAGAATATTTTATTCACGAAAAAGGTCAGGAACCTAACGAAAATATAATGAATCTATTAAAAGAAGTTTTATCGGAGGAGGCAGGCGAATGATTCCTGTTTCACTAACAATTGAAGGGTTATATTCCTATCAAAAAAAGCAAACAGTTGATTTTACAAAATTAACACGTGCAGGATTGTTTGGAATATTTGGTCAGGTTGGTAGCGGTAAATCCTCTATCCTTGAGGCAATTACATTTGCTTTATATGGCGAAACTGACAGATTAGATTCGAGAGATAATCGTAAATACAATATGATGAATCTGAAATCAAACGAAATGTTTATCGAATTTGTTTTCGTTACAGGTATTAATAACAACATGTACATGGCAACCGCAAAAAGTCGCCGTAACAGTAAAAATTTTGATGATGTAAAAACAATTGAACGCTTAGCATATAAATTTGAGAAAAATGATTGGATACCAATTGAGTTAAATATTCTGGAAAATGTTATTGGGTTAAGTTACGAAAATTTTAAAAGAACTATTATTATACCACAGGGCAAATTTCAGGAGTTTATTCAGTTAGGGAACAAAGATAGAACCCAAATGCTTAAAGAACTTTTTAATCTTGGAAAATTTGAATTGTATTTTAAAGTTGCTTCAATCGAAAAGAAAAATGACGAAAATATCCATACCCTTGATGGAAAATTACAGCAATTGGGCGAAATAAACCCCGAATATATTGAACAGCAAAATAACTTACTTCAAATTATAACAAAGCAATCAGATGATTTTTCTAAACAACTTGGGGCAAAACAAAAAACTGAAACCGAATTAGAGCAATTAAAATTACTTTTTGATAAAAAATTGCAATTACAACAAAGAAAAGAAGAAAAAGTATCAAAACATAAAGATATTGAAAAAATTGAAAACACTTTAAAAAAATATGAATATTGTATTTTAAATTTTAAAAATATATTTGACAAAAAAGAAGAGTTAACAAATGAAATTAACAAATCTCAAAAACTATTAGATTCAGATAAAAAAAAACTCACTTTAACTTTAAATAATTTAAAAGATTTGAATAATAAATTTGAAAAAGTAAAAATTGAATATGACAAAAAAGAAACAATACAAAAAGAAATTGATGAATTAAGTAAAATATCTAAAATTATAAAACTCGAATTTGACTGTTCAGAAATTTCAGTTCGATTAAAAAAAGGTGAAAAAATTAGCGCCCAAAATTTGCAAATAATTAATGATATTAAAGTAGAACAAAAAACGCTAACTGAACAATTAAAAACTTTAAAAACTCAAATGCCGGATTTAACAGAATTGTATAAAATTAAAGAATGGCATACTCAAAACAATAATTTATTTAATGCCTTGTTAGAAGTTGAAAAAGAGATAAAAATAATTGAAAACGATAAATTGCAAGTTCAAGAACAATATAATAATTTGTGTAATTCAAACAATTTGTTAAAAAATTTTAAATTCGATAGTTATCGGATTGAAAATATTGCTAAAACAATAAATTTTTTAACTACTAAAATTGAAGAGAATAAAGAAAAAATATTACTGATTGAAAATGAACTGGAACATTTAAATGTTCAATCAAAACTGGAACAATATACAAAATCAATCAATGCCGGCGAACCTTGTCCTTTGTGTGGTTCTTTAGAACACCCCAAAATTCTTGATATTCAGAACGTGTCAATTTCCTTAAAGAACTCTCGCAACTGCAAAAATAAAATTGAAAAGGAAAATACCGAAATAGAAAATTCTATTAATTCTTTAAATAACATTTCTCAGAAACTATTGTTTAAACAAGAAGAACTTAATAAGAATTTTACAAAAAAAACAGATGCTTTTGCAAAAATTGAGCATCATAAAACATTATTTAAATGGGAAGTTTCTGATACTTTTGAGGTAATTGAAAACAAGTTTAAATTAGCCGAAAAACTTAAAGTTGAAATTGAAATAATTGAGAAAACTATTGAAAAAAACTCAAAAGAAATCGAAAAAGAAACAAAAAACAAAGAAAAATATAAAGAAACTTTAGATAAGTTAAATCAGGAATTAACAAATAATAAAAGTGTTATTGAATTGTTGAAATCACAAATTGAAATATTAAAAGTAAACGATTTTCTAAATTCTGATATTGAGCAATTAAAAAATGAAATAAACAATAAGCAGAACTTTATTAAAAAAACAATTGAGAATTTTAATTTATTAAATAAACAAATTGCAGAATCACAAAATATTTGCAATAATTTAACGGGTAAAATTGGAGCAAATAAAACTATCCTTGTTAATGAAAAAGAAAAATCAGAACAAATAAATAACAAAATAAACGAACAACTTAAAAATTCGTCTTATAATATCGAAGAAATAAAAAATATTCTTTTGCAAGAAATTGATATTGATAAAGAAAAATTAAATGTAAATAATTTTAAACAGGCAGTTTTAGAAATAGAAAATCAGTTAAAACCTATTACAATCGAAATAAACAACAGGGTTTACGTTGCAGAATCTCACAATTTACTAAAAGCGGAAATACTTAATTTAATAAATAACATTAAACAATTAAATCAGGACTTTGGAAAAATTAAAAACGAAATCAATAAATTAAATGATGACTTATTAAAAATAAAAATATTACAAAAAGAAGGAAAATCGTTAAGTGAACGAGCCGAAGACATTAAAATCCTTAAAAACTTATTTAAAGGAAGTGGATTTGTGAACTTTGTTAGTACTGTATATCTTCAAAATTTATGTAATAATGCAAACGAACGTTTTTATAAGCTTACAAAACAAAAACTTAGTCTCGAAATTACCGAAGAAAATAGTTTTCAGGTTCGCGATTTTATGAATGACGGCAAAACCCGAAATATTAAAACATTATCGGGTGGTCAAACTTTTCAGGCAGCACTTTCGCTTGCATTAGCATTAGCCGATAATGTTCAAAAAATCATTTCTTCAAATCATAATTTCTTTTTTCTCGACGAAGGTTTTGGCACTTTAGATAAAGATTCACTGAACATTGTTTTCGATACGTTAAAATTGCTTCAAAAAGAAAATAGAATTGTAGGTGTTATTTCGCACGTCGAAGATATGAAAGAAGAAATTGAATCAAATCTACAAATAATTAATAATGAGGAATTGGGAAGTTTAATTAAACCAAGCTGGGAATAATTTAATAACTGATGTTACGCATGCTTTCAATATTTATTA
>PCSS01000230.1:0-3315 GCA_002771395.1 Bacteroidetes bacterium CG23_combo_of_CG06-09_8_20_14_all_32_9
CTTGTTGAGGATAATAAAATCAGAAAATATTTGAACGCCAGACTTGCTAAAGCCAGCGTTTCAAAAATAATTATTGAACGTACTTTAAAACTTATTACCATTACGGTTAATACTGCCCGACCAGGTATTATTATAGGAAAAGGAGGACAAGAAGTAGATAAGTTAAAAGAAGAACTTAAAAAAATTACTAATAAAGAAGTGCAAATTAATATCTTCGAAATTAAAAGACCTGAACATGATGCTATGTTGGTTGCCAATAACATTGCACATCAAATTGAAGGAAAAATCGCTTATCGCCGTGCCGTTAAAATGGCTATTGCATCTGCATTAAGAATGGGAGCCGAAGGTATTAAAATTGGAATTGCCGGCAGAATTAATAACGCCGAAATGGCACGTAGTGAAACTTATAAAGAAGGTCGTATTCCGTTACATACTTTTCGCGCAGATATTGATTATGCATTAGGCGAAGCTAATACAAAAGTTGGCAAAATCGGTATTAAGGTATGGATTTGCAAAGGAGAAATTTATGGTAAACGCGACCTTAGTCCAAATATCGAAGCTAAAATTTCAAAAGCAAAACCAAGAGGATTTGCAAAAAGAAGGAGAAACTAAAAACTCAGAAATTATTAGAAATAAATAGAAATATATTGAATCTTAATTAACGTGAGACCAAAAACCAGGAACAAAAAATATTATAGATAATGTTACAGCCAAAAAAAACAAAGTACAGGAAGCAGCAAAAAGGCAAAATGAAAGGCAATGCACAGCGCGGAAATCAGCTTGTATTCGGCTCTTTCGGAATTAAATCGTTAGAGCAGGAATGGATTACAAGCCGACAGATTGAAGCTGCACGCCAGGCTGTTACACGTTATATGAAGCGTGAAGGACAAATCTGGATTAGAATTTTTCCCGACAAGCCGATTACTAAAAAACCTGCCGAAGTTCGTATGGGTAAAGGAAAAGGAGCACCCGAAGGCTTTGTTGCACCTGTTACTCCCGGACGAATAATTATTGAAGTTGAAGGAGTCTCTTTAGTAACAGCTAAAGAAGCGCTACGCCTTGCAGCACAAAAATTGCCGGTAAATACGAAATTTGTTGTAAGACGGGATTTTGACCAAAATATCATAATCACAAATCCCAAACCTGAAATTATAAATACCAAAACCGAAATCTTAAATCCTGATTAATATACCCAATGAAAACTGCTGAATTAAAAGAATTATCCATTAAGGAACTTAACGAGCGTATTGATAATGAAAAAAGTATGCTCATTAAAATGAAATTTAATCATCATATTTCACCACTGGATAATCCGTTAAAATTAAGAAGAACACGGAGGCTTGTCGCCACTTTGGTTACCGAACTCCGCTCTCGTGAATTAAAAGAACAAAATAAATAGCATCCAATGGAAACGAGAAATTTTAGAAAAGAACGTGTTGGCGTTGTTTTAAGCAACAAGATGGAAAAATCTATCGTGGTTGCCGAGAAAAGAAAAGTAAAGCACCCCAAGTACGGAAAGTTCATCAACAAAACCACAAAATATTACGTGCACGACGAAAAAAATATATGCAAAATTGGCGATAAAGTACGTATTATGGAAACCCGTCCACTTAGCAAAAATAAACGCTGGAGGTTAGTGGAAATAATAGAAAAAGCTAAATAATTATGATACAGCAAGAATCAAGATTAACCGTAGCCGATAACAGTGGAGCTAAAGAAGTGCTTTGTATTCGTGTACTTGGCGGTACAGGTAGAAAATACGCCTCAGTAGGCGACAAAATTATTGTCGCTATTAAAAGTGCTATTCCGTCATCCGAAGCTAAAAAAGGAACGGTATCAAAAGCAGTTATAGTAAGAACAAACAAAGAAATAAGAAGACCGGATGGTTCATATATCCGTTTTGACGATAATGCGGTTGTCCTTTTAAATGAAACCGATGAATTAAGAGGAACACGTATTTTTGGACCAGTTGCCAGAGAGCTACGCGAAAAACAATACATGAAAATTATTTCATTAGCTCCTGAAGTATTGTAATTTGAAAAAAATATTTTATGCAAAAGAAATTCAATATTAAAAAAGGAGATACGGTAACAGTTATTGCCGGAGATTCTAAAGGACAGCAAGGACGTGTGCTAAGCGTAAACAGGGATAAGAATACACTTATTGTAGAAGGTGTTAATCTTATTTCGAAACATACCAAACCCAATACTAAAAGCCCAAAAGGTGGAATTCTTAAAAAAGAAGCATCCATCCATATTTCAAACCTTATGTTAGTTGATGCCTCAACGGGTAAACCTACAAAAATTGGACACAAACTAAATGATAAAAACAAACGTGTGCGTTACTCAAAAAAAACGGGAAAGGAGATTAAATAATGAAACATCCACGACTATTTAAAGACACACAAGGGGATGATTATATTTAAGGTTGAGGTTAAGGAATGAGATTGAGAAAGATTGGGAAAACAAGATTGAAAAGATTGACAAGACGAATCTGTATCAATCTCATTCAATGTAAAAAATGTTGAATATAAACAAATTACAAAAATATAAACAGATGAAATATATAACAACTCTTACAAAAAAATATAAGAATGAAGTTGTACCGGCTCTTATGAAAGAGTTTAAATACAAAAATATAATGCAGGTCCCAAGGTTACAAAAAATTGTTTTAAACCAAGGATTAGGGGATGCTATAGCCGATAAAAAACTTGTAGATGCTGCTGTAAACGAAATGACGGCAATTACAGGTCAAAAGCCGATAACTACAAATTCTAAAAAAGATATTTCAAATTTTAAATTAAGAAAAGGAATGCCCATTGGCGTAAAAGTAACTTTACGCCGCGAAAAAATGTATGAATTTCTTGAAAGATTAATCTGTGTTTCGCTTCCTCGTATTCGCGATTTTAGAGGAGTTGAATATAAATTTGACGGACGTGGAAATTATACTCTTGGAGTTAACGAACAAATAATTTTTCCTGAAATTGAGATGGATAAAATTTCTAAAATGAAAGGTATGGAAATAACATTTGTAACATCGGCAAAAACTGACAATGAAGCGCATTCATTATTAAGAGAATTTGGAATGCCTTTTAAAAATATCAAAAAGAATTAATTATGGCTAAAGAATCGATGAAAGCCCGTGAAAGAAAACGGAAAAAATTGTTCGCCAAATTTGAACCTAAAAGAGCAAAATTAAAAGCCCAAGGTGATTATCTAGCTCTTCAAAAGCTACCAAGAAATTCATCAAAAACAAGATTGCATAACAGTTGCAGTTTAACCGGCCGCTCAAAAGGATATATTCGCTTATTTGGAA
>PCSS01000230.1:3358-12174 GCA_002771395.1 Bacteroidetes bacterium CG23_combo_of_CG06-09_8_20_14_all_32_9
ACCAGGTGTAAAAAAAGCAAGTTGGTAATAACTCTAAATAAAAAAAAGAAATGACAGACCCGATAGCAGATTATCTAACCCAAGTTAGAAATGCCATTATGGCAAAACACAGGATTGTACAAATCCCGGCTTCCAATATAAAAAAGGAAATAACCAAAATTTTGTTCGATAAAGGTTATATTCTTAATTATAAATTTGAAGATAACGAATACCAGGGAATTATTAAGATTGCTCTTAAATACGACCACGAAACCCGTAAACCGGCAATAAAAAGCCTTCAGCGAGTCAGTCACCCGGGATATCGAAAATATGTTGGAGTTAAAGACCTTCCACGTGTGCTGAATGGATTAGGAATCGCTGTGTTATCAACATCACAAGGTATTATTACCGATAAAGAAGCTAAAACCCGCAAATTAGGCGGAGAAGTATTATGTTACATCTATTAAACTGAAAGAAAATGTCACGAGTTGGAAAATTACCCATAAATATACCGCCAAACGTTAAAATTTCTTTTAACGATGGACAAGTTGTTGTTAAAGGTCCGCTTGGAGAACTTAAACAAAATATTGATAAAGAATTTAACCTTAATATTTCCGGCAATGCTATTATTGTTGAAAGACCATCTGAACAAAAAAAGCACAAAGCATTTCACGGTCTTTACAGAGCGCTTATAAATAACATGGTTATTGGCGTATCGCAAGGTTTTACTATTAAACAAGAAATAGTTGGAGTAGGTTATAAAGCTGAAGCGAATGGACAATTACTCAAACTTAATCTTGGTTACTCGCACGAAATTGTGTTTGAAATACCTGAAGAAGTTTCGGTTACTGCCGTTACAGAACGTAGAGCAAATCCAATAATATCATTAACAAGTATCGATAAGCAATTACTTGGTCAAGTTGCTGCAAAAATTCGCTCGTTACGCAAACCCGAACCATATAAAGGAAAAGGAATAAAGTTTGTTGGCGAAAAAATACGCAGGAAAGCCGGTAAATCAGCAAGTGCTAAATAATTATAAGTTGAAATAAATGTTAAATCATAAATCTTAAATCTTAAAATGGCACAAACTAAATTGGAACGAAGAAAAAAAATTAAATTACGTGTAAGAAAAAAAATTTTCGGAACGTCAGATACACCACGATTATCTGTTTTTAGAAGCAACCGTCAAATATCGGTTCAAATAATTGATGATGTTAACAGTAAAACTATTGTGGCAGCTTCATCACTTGTAAAAGAAATTAGCGAAAAAAAAGGTAATAAAACACAAATTGCTGCAATGATAGGCAAACTTATTGCAGAACGTGCCATAAAAACCGGAATTAAAAATGTGGTTTTTGACCGTAATGGTTACCTGTTTCATGGCAGGGTAAAAGCATTAGCCGATGCCGCAAGAGAAAGTGGACTTAAATTTTAAAAATAAATATGTCATCAAGCATTAGAAAAGTTAAAACAATTGACCTCGAGTTAAAGGACCGACTTGTATCCATTAACAGGGTTACTAAAGTTACAAAGGGTGGACGTCATTTTAGTTTTGCAGCTATAGTTGTTGTAGGAAATGAAAACGGAATAGTTGGTTACGGCTTGGGAAAAGCTAATGAAGTTACTACTGCTATTGCAAAAGGTGTTGAAGATGCAAAGAAAAACCTTATAAAAGTACCGGTATTTAAAGGAACTATCCCTCACGAACAAACTGCGAAATTTGGCGGTGCTAAAGTATTTTTAAAACCTGCATCAAGTGGTACCGGGGTAAAAGCCGGAGGCGCTATGCGTGCTGTTTTAGAAGGTGTTGGTATAAAAGACGTTCTTGCAAAATCAAAAGGAAGTTCAAACCCCCATAATCTTGTAAAAGCTACAATAGCTGCACTTATCGATATGCGCGATGCCTATAACATATCACTTAACAGAGGCATTAACATTAATAAAGTATTTAATGGTTAAAATGATTGGATATCTTTCCAAATAAGAATAATGAACAATAAAAACGATTTTTATGACATTAAGACACCAGGTTTCACAGAGATTTCTTCGTGTTTCTTTGTGCCTTAGTATCTTTGTGGCAATTTATTTTGATTAATATGACAAAAATAAAAGTTACTCAAACAAGCAGCAGAAACGGATGCACACTAAGACAAAGAAGAACTCTTGATGCCTTAGGATTAAAAAAAATGCACCATAAAGTTATACATGATGCCACACCTCAAATTTTGGGGATGCTCCGAAAAGTGCAACATCTAATTAAAACTGAAGAATTGTAATAAACGAAATAACACAAAATAACACAAAATATTATGGATTTAAGTAATCTAAAACCTGCAGAAGGAGCAATAAAAAAAGAAAAAAAACGACTGGGACGCGGACAAGGATCCGGAAAAGGCGGTACATCTACACGCGGACACAAAGGAGCAAAATCACGCTCGGGTTATAGCCGCAAACGTGGATTTGAAGGAGGACAAATGCCTTTGCAAAGAACTTCACCCAAATTCGGATTTAAAAATTTTAACAGAGTTGAGTATAAAGCTATAAATCTTAAAGTTATTCAACGTCTTGCCGAAGAACATAACATCACTCTTATAAATCCTGATACTCTTTATAAATATGGTATGATTCCTAAAAATTGTCTTGTTAAAATACTTGGCGTTGGCGTTCTTACCAAAAAAGTAGAAGTAAAAGCTCATGCTTTTAGCGCCTCTGCACAAAAAGCTATTGAAGCAATAGAAGGAACTGTAACTAAATTATAAGAATTTTTAGTAAATGAAAAGATTTATTGAAACTATAAAGAATATTTATAAAATTGAGGAACTTCGTTCACGAATCCTTTATACATTAGGTATTTTATTGATTTACAGGCTTGGTTCTTTTGTTGTTATTCCGGGCATCGACCCCTCTATGCTCCAAAACCTTAGCAAACAAACATCACAAGGTGTACTTGGATTGCTCGATATGTTTTCAGGCGGCGCTTTCTCTAACGCATCAATTTTTGCTTTGGGAATTATGCCATATATATCAGCTTCAATTGTGGTTCAATTACTCGGAGTAGCAGTTCCCTATTTCCAACGATTGCAACGCGAAGGCGAGAGCGGACGTAAAAAAATTAACCAAATTACCCGTTACCTTACTGTAATTATTCTGTTCCTTCAGGGGCCTAGTTACTTAACTAACTTGCATGCCCAGTTACCTGCCGAGGCATTTGTTATTTCAGGAACTTTCTTTACTATTTCTTCATTACTGATGTTAGCGGCAGGAAGCATTTTTATTATGTGGCTTGGCGAAAAAATTACTGATAAAGGTATTGGTAATGGAATTTCACTTATAATTATGATTGGAATTATTGCAAGATTACCATTTGCTTTTGGAGCAGAATTTGCTTCACGCATCGAAGGCGGTGGCGGGCTTGTATTATTACTGATAGAAGTATTATTGCTGCTTTTAGTAATTGCCGGAAGTATTCTGCTTGTACAGGGAACTCGTAGAATACCCGTTCAGTATGCTAAACGTATTGTCGGAAATAAACAATATGGCGGCGTTCGCCAGTATATTCCACTAAAGGTTAATGCTGCCGGGGTTATGCCAATAATTTTTGCACAATCTTTAATGTTTATTCCTTCAATTATTGTCGGTTTTTCTGATTCAGGTTCCGGATTTGTTGCTTCTTTTTCGCGATATACAAGTTTTTGGTATAATTTTGTTTTTGGAATATTAGTTATTTTATTTACATATTTTTATACAGCTATTATTATGAACCCTGTTCAAATGGCAGATGATATGAAGAAAAATGGCGGTTTTATTCCAGGTATTAAACCAGGAAGAAAAACTTCAGAATTTATTGATTCTATAATGTCCAGGATAACTTTCCCAGGTTCAGTTTTTCTTGCATTTATTGCCATTATGCCGGCTTTTGCAGGATTAACCGGGGTGAATAACCAATTCGCCCAATTTTATGGCGGTACTTCTCTTCTTATTTTGGTTGGTGTTGTTTTGGATACTTTACAGCAAATTGAAAGTCACCTTCTTATGCGTCATTATGATGGCCTGATGAAAACAGGCAGAATTAAAGGACGTACATCAGGAACTTCTGCAATGTAGTTATAATAAAAAACGTTTTTTGATGGTATTATATAAAACTAATGAAGAAATTGAACTGATAAAGCTAAGCTGTCAGTTACTTTCAAAAACATTTGGATTTATTAAAGCATTTATCACACCCGGAACCAAAACAAAAGTGATTGATAAAAAAGCCGAAGAGTATATTCTTGATAATGGCGCTAAATCTTCTTTTAAAGGTTTTAATGGATTTCCAAATACAATTTGTATTTCGGTAAACGACCAGGTTGTTCATGGAATACCTTCCGAGTATGAAATAAAAAATGGCGACATTGTTTCTGTTGATGGCGGTTTGATTTTAAATGGATTTCATAGCGATATGGCTTATACTTTTGAAGCCGGAGAAGTTGCTGCCCAAAGAAAAATACTTCTGCAAACTACCAAAGAATCTCTTTACAAGGGAATATCAATGGCAACAGAAGGAAACAGAATTGGCGATATTAGCAATGCAGTTCAATATTATGCAGAAAGTCATGGATATTCAGTAGTTAGAGAATTAGTAGGGCATGGAATCGGAATGAATTTACACGAAGACCCTGAAGTTCCTAACTTCGGAAAAAGAGGAAAAGGAATATTACTGCGACAGGGATTGGTTATTGCAATTGAACCTATGGTTAACATGGGTAAAAAAGAAGTAAAACAATGGCAGGATGGATGGACAATTTCAACAAGAGATGGAAAGCCTTCAGCCCATTTTGAACACACAGTTGCTATAAGAAATGGAATAACAGAAATATTAACAACATTTGATTATATCGAAAATTTAATAAAAAATTAATATGGCTAAACAGCCCTCTATTGAACAAGATGGTACAATAATAGAAGCATTGTCAAACGCAATGTTTCGGGTTTTATTGCAAAACGGACATACTATTACCGCTCATATTTCCGGAAAGATGAGAATGCATTACATCAAAATTCTTCCCGGCGATAAAGTAAGAATAGAAATGTCACCTTATGATTTGACAAAAGGAAGAATAAGTTTTCGTTATAAATAATTTGAAAAATTAAATAAAATGAAAGTTCGAACATCTGTAAAAAAACGCAGCAATGACTGTAAAATCGTACACAGAAAAGGACGACTTTACGTCATTAATAAAAAAAATCCTAAATTTAAACAACGTCAAGGATAATTTCTTAATTTTGTAACTTTAATTATAAATTACAATGACACGAATTGCAGGGGTTGATATACCCAACAAAAAAAGAGGCGAAATTGCACTAACGTATATTTACGGAATAGGTCGCAGTACAGCAAATAAAATTTTAAAAAAAGCAGGCATCGACTGCAATATTCATGTTGAAAAATGGAACGACAACCAGGTTTCAAAAATCAGAAGTATTATTTCTGAAAATTTGAAAATTGAAGGTGAACTTCATTCCGAAACACAGTTGAATATTAAAAGATTAATGGATATTGGTTGTTACAGAGGAATTCGTCACAGAGGCGGATTACCTGTAAGAGGACAACGTACCCGCACAAATGCCCGAACACGTCGCGGAAAGAAAAAAACTGTTGCAAATAAAAAGAAAGCCACTAAATAGTGCCTGTCTGTAAAATCGAAAAAACTTGTAAATTTATGTTATATTTTTAATTCTGAACTTATGAAGACAAGGTATAAAGGTATATGGTATAAGGGTTTAGCCCTCATTCTCTATTTCCTTATAAATTTAAAATACTGATATTATGAACAGACTCAAAATAATGTATAAACTTACAATGTTGGTAATATTGTAAAATTTTTAATCTTAAATCCTAATGGCAATAAATACAACAAAAGTTGCACGTAAAAGAAATGTTAAAATTGAAGCAATTGGGCAGGTACATGTTCATTCCTCATTTAACAACATTATTATAACAATGACTACCTCTGAGGGTCATGTAATATCATGGTCTTCGGCAGGCAGAAAAGGATTCAGAGGCTCTAAAAAGAATACCCCTTATGCAGCACAGGTTGCAGCAGCAGATTGTGCACAAACTGCTTATGACCTCGGACTTAGAAAGGTAAAAGCTTTTGTAAAAGGTCCAGGTGCAGGTCGCGAATCTGCTATTCGCTCAATATCCTCGGTTGGTATTGAAGTAACTGAAATTATTGATGTTACACCTTTGCCACATAACGGGTGCAGACCACCAAAAAGAAGAAGAGTGTAAAAAATCAATTAACGAAAAAACAATAATAAATTGTTAAATAACAGATCATTACTTTTACAAACCTTTAAAACCTAAAAAAATGAAAACAACAATAACTCCTTTTTCGCATTAACTTTTTTGAACAATAATAAATAATCAATAATAAATAGTAAATAAAAAATGGCAAGATACAAAGGAGCAAAAACCCGCATAGCAAGAAAATTTGGAGAACCTATTTATGGACCCGATAAGGTTTTTGAAAGAAAAAAATATCTTCCGGGTATGCACGGACTTAACAGACGTCGCAAAACTTCAGAATATGGAACGCAGTTAAAAGAAAAGCAAAAAGCAAAATATATTTATGGAATTCTTGAAAGACAGTTCCGTAAATATTTCGACCGTGCTCAAAGAAAAAAAGGTATTACCGGCGAAATTCTTTTACAATTACTCGAATCGAGGCTTGATAACGTGGTATTCAGAATGGGAATTGCACACACACGAGATGCAGCAAGACAACTTGTTACTCATAAACATATTACTGTAAATAACAAAGTTACAAGTATCCCTTCGTTTCAGGTTTCACCCGGCAACATAGTTGGAGTTAGAGAAAAATCAAAATCTCTTGAAGTAATTACCAATTCACTTTCGAGTGGAAGAGTAAAAAAGTATTCGTGGCTTGAATGGGATAACGAAATCCTCTCAGGAAGTTTTGTTACCGTTCCCGAACGTTCAGATATTCCCGAAAATATCAAAGAACAACTCATAGTTGAATTGTATTCTAAATAAATAATACTTAAATGTACAATGTATAAAATTTTAAATCTTAAATCTTAAATCATTTATGGCAATTTTAACTTTTCAAAAACCCGATAAGGTTGTGATGCTCGAGTCAAATGAAACGTATGGAAAATTTGAATTCCGTCCGTTAGAACCAGGCTATGGATTAACCATTGGAAATGCTCTCCGTAGGGTTCTTCTTTCATCACTCGAAGGTTTTGCTATTAATAGTATTAAAATTGACGGAATAGATCACGAGTTTTCGTCAATAAAAGGTGTAGTTGAAGATGTTACAGAAATTGTTCTTAATCTTAAACAAGTCCGTTTTAAACAACAACTTGAAGATGTTGAAAATGAAACTGTATCAGTTTCTATTAACGGACAAGATACTTTTAATGCCGGAGATATAAACAAATTTCTTATAAGCTTTAAAGTTTTAAATCCCGACCTCGAAATTTGCCATATGGAGCATAATGCAAAACTTCATTTAGTTTTAAATATTAACAAAGGTAGAGGATATGTTCCTGCTGAAGAAAATTTAACGGGCGAAAATGAAATTGGAATTATTCCAATGAGTTCAATTTATACTCCAATTAAAAATGTGAAATTTGCAATTGAAAATATTCGCGTTGAGCAAAAAACCGACTTTGAAAAACTTATTCTCGAAATTATAACTGATGGTTCTATTGTACCTATTGATGCTTTAAAAGAAGCAGCTAAAATTCTTATTTATCATTTTATGTTATTTTCAGATGAAAAATTCACTTTTGATTTTGAAGATAAACCGGAAAATGAAGAATTTAGTGAAGAAATGCTTCGCATGCGTCAACTTCTTAAGAATAATCTTCTTGACCTTGACCTTTCAGTTCGCGCTCTTAATTGTTTAAAAGCTGCCGATGTTGAAACTCTTGCAGATTTAGTAGTTTTTAGCCGTAGCGACTTACTCAAATTTCGCAACTTTGGCAAGAAATCTCTTACCGAATTAGACGAACTTCTGGCAAATTTGGGCTTGAGTTTTAATATGGACCTTTTAAAATACAAATTAGACAAGGATTAATAAAATGAGACACCGAAAAAAAGTAAATCATTTAAGCAGAACAAGCCCTCATCGTAAAGCATTGTTGGCTAATATGGCAACTTCTCTTATTATACATAAAGGTATTGTAACAACATTAGCAAAAGCTAAAGCGCTAAAAACTTATATTGAGCCTTTAATTAACCGTTCAAAAGAAGACTCAACACACAATCGCCGCTTGGTATTTAGTTACCTTAACAATAAAAACGCCGTTTCCGAACTTTTTCGTAATATATCCATAAAAGTTGCTAAAAGACATGGAGGTTATACAAGAATATTGCGTATTGCAAACCGTAATGGAGATAATGCCCAACTTTGCAGATTTGAATTAGTCGATTACAATGAAAATATGCTGGCTACTAAATCGGAAATCAAGCAAAAAGTTGCAGGAACCCGGCGCGGTACAACCAGGAAGAAAAAATTGCCTGTAGCGAGCCAAGTTGAAGGAGGAGTCATTACAGAAAAAACTAAGGCAGTAAAAGCACATGAGGAAACACCTAAAGAAGAACCCAAGGAAGAACCTATAGTTGAGCAAACTTCAAAGGATACTGAATTGAATAATTAATAAAATTGTTACTATTTACCTGTTTTTTCAACACACAAGACAAGGGGCAAACCAAGTTGCACAGAGGAAAAAAGCCCTTCGGGGAATGGGCGAAACGGAGACGAGGAGAAACAGAGATGGGAAACCTTTTCAGTTTCACCACTTCTCCGTTTCTATATTATGAATAG
>PCSS01000291.1:0-3287 GCA_002771395.1 Bacteroidetes bacterium CG23_combo_of_CG06-09_8_20_14_all_32_9
AACCAGGGCAGCAGAAAAAGTCGGTGAAATAGTTTCAACACACGTGATTCCACGACCTCACGAAAATGTTGACAGCGCACTGCCATTAGGCAGAAGAAATTCAAAATAATGAAATCTGTTTATCCTGTCCGTTTAAGTGAGTTTACTATGGTATTACATTTGTAAATTATGCATTTAATACTGATTTCCATACTAACTTGATTCTTAAATCAAAATATAAACATATAAAATGATACTTGCAAAAGTTGTAGGAACAATTGTTTCAAGCCAAAAGGCTCAGAAAATGGATGGGATTAAATTCTTACTTTTAGAAAAAATAGACCCTGTAACTCTTAAAGGAAAGAACGATTTTGTTGTTTCAATGGACAGTGTTGGGGCCGGAAAAAATGAAATAGTCTTTTATGTATCAGGCAGCGGTGCAAGATTTACAGATGTAACTGATGGAAGACCAACAGATTCCACAATAATAGCAATCGTTGATTATATCGAAAAAGATGGAGTTTATACTTATCGCAAAGATAAAGCAGCTATGTAGAATATATATAAACTATTATAAAAAGTTGACTTTATAGACTTCAAAAAGGAATAATTTGAGTTTTACTTTTTTACTTCCCTCTCCAATTGGAGAGGGGTTGGAGGTGAGGTCATAAGGAAATAAAAACTCAAATTATAACGTATCATAGTATAGACAAATATAAATTAAAATGATTTTAGGAAAAGTTGCCGGAACAGTTGTAAGTACTTCAATAAACGTTGAGGTTAAAGGAGCGTCATTACTCCTGGTTGATAAATGTAATCAGCGGGGCGAAAAAAAAGGCGATTATATCGTTGCACTTGATCTTGTAGGAGCCAATCGTGATGAATTGGTTATGATTTCTGAAAGCACTTCTGCAAGAGAAACTCCAACTACTATTAACAAGCCTGTTGATGCAATAATAGTAGGGATTATTGATATAATTGATGAAAATGAAAAGGTTGTTTATAAGAAAGTAACTCCTTCACATAAATAATAATTTAGGGGACATGAAAAAAATAAATCCCATTTTGCAAGTTAGGTATAAAGGTATAGGGTATAAAGGTATAAGGATACAGCCATATTTTCCTATTCCTCTTTATTTTTATTGGAATTAATTATTTCAAATCCCCTTACCTGATTTCTGATTTTACCTGCAAGTATTAAAAAGATATAAAATGAATAACCCGCATATAATTGTATTAGGCGCTTTGGAGTATAGCAGTATTGCCATTGGTATAAAAGCTTTGGATGAAATGGTAAAAATTGCACCAATTAATATTATTGAAGCAAGAACAATTTGTCCGGGAAGGTATCTGATTGTTTTCAGTGGTGATGTAGCTTCTGTTGAATATTCCTATAAAAAAGGTTTAGAAACAGGAAAGGAATATGTAGTTGACAGTTTGTTTCTTCCAATGATACATCAGGATGTGATTTCAGCAATTAGGAAAATAATAAAAACCGATGTTTGGGATGCCATTGGTATTATTGAAACATTATCAGTTGTTTCAAGCATTGAAGCTGCCGATAAAGCGGCAAAAACAGGCGGAGTTAAAATTATTGAAATAAGACTTGCAATTGGATTTGGTGGAAAATCATACATTAAAATGATTGGCAGTCTTAATGCTGTTGAAGCAGCAATGGCAGCCGGAACCGCAACGGCAAAATCAAAAAAACTTTTATGTATGGAAACTATAATACCACAACCTCATAAGGAGATAAAACCATTTTTTATGTGTTTATATTTTGTTAATATTTAATTATTTCATTGTTTGCAAATTTCAAATTTTCCAAAACTTTTGAAGTTTAGTTTTATGTAAAAAACAGTTTAATAAATGGATAATATAGAAGAAAATATTCGCCAGTTAGTTAAAGAAGTAATTAATGGCATGAACCTGGCCCCTGTGAATGATAACAGCAACAATAATACAGGTATTTTTTCAAATATTAATAATGCAGTATTAGCCGCTTATTCGGCTTTTAAAGAATTTAATAAATTAACTCTTGAAACCCGTAAAAATATTATTGCAAACATTCGGAAGATTTCACTTGCAAACAATGAAATATTAGCTAAAATGGCATATCAGGAAACAGGTATGGGCCGTTGGGAAGATAAAATTATAAAAAATGAACTTGGGATATTAAAAACACCAGGCGTTGAAGATATTCAACCTGATTCTTTTTCAGATGATTATGGATTTACTATAGTGGAAAAAGCTCCTTATGGAGTAATCGGTTCCATTACTCCCAGTACAAATCCTGTTGTAACAATCATTAGCAATAGTATCGGGATGATTGCTGCCGGAAATACTGTGGTATTTAATCCTCATCCTTCAGCAAAAAAAGTATCGTGTTATCTTATTAATCTTCTGAACAAAGCGATAATAGAAGCCGGAGGTCCTGCAAACGTTCTAACTTGTACAGATGAACCTGCTATTGAATCTGCAAAAGAACTTATGACACATAAAAATATTGCAATTCTTGTTGTAACAGGAGGGCCTGCTGTTGTTAAAACTGCTATGAACAGCGGAAAAAAAGTTATTGCCGCAGGACCAGGTAACCCGCCATGTATAGTTGATGAAACAGCCGATATTGCAAAAGCCGGAAAAGATATTGTTGACGGTGCAAGTTTTGATAATAACGTAATATGTATCTGTGAAAAAGAAATAATTGTTGTTGCCTCAGTAGCAGACAGATTGAAAGAAGAAATGAAGAAAAATGGCGCTTATGAATTAAATGAAGAACAAATAAAAAAAATTACAGCACTTGTAATTTCCGAACCCGGAAGACCCGGAAAAGAAGGCGCTATAAATAAAAAATATGTCGGGAAAAATGCAGATTTAATTGCAAAAGAAATTGGATTAATGGTTCCTGCATCAACAAGGCTTTTGCTTTGCGAGGTTGGAAGGGAACACCCATTAGTTTGGACAGAACAGCTTATGCCGGTAATGCCATTAGTTCGGGTAAAAGATGTTGATATGGCGATTGAACTGGCAGTTGAATGTGAACATGGGTTTAGGCACACTGCTATAATGCACTCTTTAAATATCGCAAAACTTAGTAAAATGGCTAAAATTATAAATTGCTCAATTTTTATTAAGAACGGACCAAGTTATGCAGGATTAGGCAAAGGAGGTGCCGGGTTCGCATCACTTACTATTGCAAGCCCAACAGGGGAAGGTGTAACCAGGGCAAGAACATTTACCAGAGAAAGGCGTTGTACTGTGGTTGATTATTTTAGGATAATATAATCGGTAACCGGTAATCAGAAATC
>PCSS01000291.1:3295-6174 GCA_002771395.1 Bacteroidetes bacterium CG23_combo_of_CG06-09_8_20_14_all_32_9
CTTTTCAGGGTGTAACGCTATTATTAGTGCAGCCTCTTGATGAAAAATTGGAAACTATTGGCGACCCTATTGTAGCCGTTGATACAGTACGTGCAGGGATAGGCGATCTCATTTATTTTGAAACAAGCCGGGAAGCAGGCAGGGTTTTAGAAAATGTTATGAATCCCTGTGACGCGGCAATTATGGGAATAATAGACGATATTTATATTGAAAATAAAAAATGATACTCGGAAAAGTAATTGGAAATGTGGTTTCCACAATAAAGGCTAAAGGCTATGAATCAAAAAAGATTTTGATAATTCAACCTATTAACCCTGCAGGTAATCCAAAAGGAAAAACTTTTCTTGCAATTGATGCAGTTCAGGCAGGCGTTGGAGATATTGTTCTGACTATTGATGAAGGAAATTCGGCCCGAACAGTTATCAATGAGCCCGATACTTTTACCATAAGAACAGTAATAGCGGGGATTGTGGATGAAATTGCAATGTGATTCTTAAATAACAATTAAACAATGAAATTGTTCGTCCCGTGAGATAGTTTAAAAAAGAGTGAACTATATAAAGAATAATTATCTAACGGGGTAAACTACTTTTCAGCAATTTTGAAAGATGCCTAATTAATAATTATCTTTGCATCAAAAAATCATTATGAAAGAAGAAACAGGCACATCAAAATTCCAATATCCCTTACTTAAAAATGCACCTATTATAGAAGCGCTCCTTGACATTCAGGTGCAACTCCCTGAAAGAAAAACTTTAGATGATTTACATATTGTTTTTGATAAAATCAAAGAACAGTTTCCAATAGAAAAAAAAAGGTATCGTTTTTCCGGCTCTTTTCAATTAAAAGTAGATGAAAAGGAAACTAAGTCTCTTGCATACAATACTCTTGCAGATGGCTTTTTATTTTATTCGGAAAACAAGAAAAAAGTTTTTCAGTCCCGTCTTAATGGTTTTACTTTTAACAAACACAAACCGTATTACAGTTGGTCAACGCTTTTTAAAGAAGCTCCGACACTATGGAAAATTTACAAAGAAGTTGCCGAGCCAATTGCAATTAAACGGATAGCGTTGCGTTACATAAATAAGATACCGTTGAAAATACCTTTCACTCCTTCAAATTATTTTACGACTTTGCCGTATCTTGCATCCGGACTGGATTACGATATTAATAATTTATTTTCTCAGATTTCAATTACAAATAATAAAATTGGTGCTTTAGCCAATATTACTGAAGGTATTGAAACTAACGGCTCATATACAGCACAATTTTTATTTGACATTATAACCGTTGAATAATATGGAAAATAATGATATAATAAATAGCACAGACCAGGTTAAAAGAGTTGCAATAGGCGCTGACCATGGTTCTTACGATTCAAAAGAAATGCTAAAGACATATCTTCAAACTATCGGGTATATAGTTGTTGATGCAGGTACAAATAATAGTACTACAAAAGTTGATTATCCCGATTTTGCTGTTGCTGTTGCAAAAAAAGTTGTAACCGGCGAATGTGACCGTGGAATTATGCTTGATGCTGCCGGTATAGGTTCATCAATGGTTTGCAATAAAGTTCATGGAATAAGAGCGGCTTTATGCTGGAGTACAAAAACAATAATAAACAGCCGTCAGCATAATTGTGCTAATGTTTTAACAATGGGCACATCACAGCATTCTTCAGCAGAGTTGTGTTCAATGGCAAAATTATGGCTCGAAACAAGATTTGAAGGTGGAAGACACTGGGCAAGAATAAATAAAATGATGTCTGTTGAAAAAACCGGAGGTTATTATGGAACATGATGAATTGATTGACAAAATTACAAAGGAAGTATTATCCCGACTAAAGGAAAAAACAAATGCTCAGGGTTTACCTAAGCAAGCTCTGGATATGCAGTCCAATAATAAATTAACTATTCTTCCTGCCGAATTAGCAGGGTATATTGACCACACCTTGTTAAAACCAGATGCTGTAGCATCTCAATTTGAGAAATTATGTGATGAAGCTATTAAATATAAATTTAAGTCGGTTTGCATCAACTCCGGATGGGTTCCTTTTGTAACAAAGAAATTGAGAGGAACGGGTGTTAAAATCTGTTCAGTTATTGGATTCCCGCTGGGAGAAATGAACAGCCGCAGTAAAACGTTTGAAGCAAGAAGTGCAATCGAAAGTGGTGCAAATGAAATAGATATGGTTATTAATGTAGGCGCTTTAAAATCCGGAAATTTAAAATTGGTTGAAGAAGACATAAGAGCTGTAAGAAGGGCTTGCAGAAGTACTATTGTTTTAAAAGTGATTATTGAAACAGTCTTATTAACCGACGAAGAAAAAATATTAGCATGTGAAATTTCCAAGAAAACCGGAGCCGATTTTGTTAAAACAAGTACCGGTTTTTTAGGCGGCGGTGCTACTGTTGAGGACATAATTCTGATGCGAAGAATTGTAGGACCTAAAATGGGGGTAAAAGCAAGCGGTGGAATCAGAACTTTTGACCAGGCAATAGCCTTAATTAACGCAGGAGCAAACAGGCTTGGTTGCAGTGCAAGTGTTGCTATTGTAACAAGTGGAATAAAAAAAGGAAATTCATAGAAAAACATTGTAAAAACAGAAATACATAGAAATAAATGGAAATACCCAATTAAAGAGTCTGTCCGTAATGTCAGTAGATTTGATTTTCTATTACTTTTTACCCCAAACCCAAAAGGAATAAGTCATTGAAAATCAACGCTCCGTTTAGGGATGGGGTAAATGTTGATTTTCAAAAAACAGGTATTACAGACAAACACTAAATAAACTTTTATGAACCATAATTGCTATAACAATTAACGGTCTAACGGGATAAACACCTTTACGGTAAAAAGTATTTTGCCAAAAATAACGA
>PCSS01000287.1 GCA_002771395.1 Bacteroidetes bacterium CG23_combo_of_CG06-09_8_20_14_all_32_9
AGTTTGGTCTTGGCTAAGATGAGCCATCAGCCTGAGTTCTATCTGTGAATAATCTGCCGAAAGAAACATAAAATCTTTTTGACCGGGAATAAAAGCCCGGCGAATTTCTCTGCCTCTCTCTTCCCTTATCGGGATATTCTGCAAATTCGGATTATTTGAACTAAGTCGTCCTGTGGCTGTTACCGCCTGGTTAAACGAAGTGTGAATACGCTTTGTGCGATGATTTATTAGTTGAGGTAATGCATCAACATAAGTGTTTAACAGTTTCTGTACAGAGCGGTATTCAAGAATTTTATTTATAATTTCGTGTTTGCCTGCATATTTCATAAGTTCATCTTCGCCGGTTAAATATTGGTTGGTCTTTGTTTTTTTAGCATCGGTGGCAATTTTCATTTTGTCGAAAAGAATTTCACCCAATTGTTTAGGTGAGTTGATATTAAAGGTAGTTCCTGCTAAAGTGTAAATATCTTTCTCAAATTTTTTAAGTTCTTCTTTTAAAATTACAGAATAATCAAGCAGCACTTTTTCATCTATTTTAATTCCGGCTTTTTCGATAGATACAAGCACAAAAATTAATAGCATTTCCATTTCGGTAAATAAATCAGACAAACCGGCTTCTTTTAATTTTGGCTCAAATACTTGTTTAAGTTGAATGGTAACATCGGCATCTTCGCCCGAATATTCTTTTATTCTTTCTACATCAACCAACCGCATACTCAATTGATTAACACCTTTTTTGCCGATTAAATCTTCTATTGGAACAGGCAGATAATTCAAATAAGAACGGGCTAAAAAATCCAAATTATGACGAAGGTCGGGTTGCAAAAGGTAATGTGCAATCATAGTATCAAAGAGTTTGCCTTTTACAGAAATATCATAATTGCTAAGAACAAGAATATCGTATTTAATGTTTTGACCGATTTTTTCGATTTCGGAATTTTCAAAAATTATTCTGAATTTTTCGAGACGGGCAACGGCTTCGTCGCGGTTATGCGAAAAAGGAACATAAAAGGCTTCGTGAGGTATTACAGAAAATGAAATTCCAACCAAATCGCTTTGCAAAGGATTAATTGAAGTTGTTTCGTTATCAAAACAAAATGAGTTTGATTTTTTGAGGTGCGCAACCAACTCTTCAATTTTTTCTAAAGTATTTATCAATTGATAATTATGCTGAACGGTTTTAATGGTTTTATAATTTTTTTGAGGAAGTTGGTCGGCAACCGGTGCATCAAAAAGTGAAAATTGTAGTTTGTTTTGTGTTTTAACCGGTTCGCCAGGAGGAATATTACCGGAAGCCGGCTTTATTCTTAAAATACGTGGTGCGATAGCAAGAAACTCAAGTTCTTCGAGAAGGACAGATAATTTTTGGGCATCGGGGTCATTTACTCTTAGTTCTTCTTCGTGAATTTTAATCGGAACTTCAGTACAAATTGTTACTAATTCTTTTGATAATTTTATCTGCTCAACATTTGTTTGAAGTGTTTCTTTTATTTTTCCCTTAAGTTTATTTGTATTGTACAAAACGGCTTCGATGCTGCCAAATTCCTTAATAAGTTTTTTGGCGGTTTTTTCACCTATTCCGGGTGCACCTGGAATATTGTCGGACACATCGCCCCATAATCCTAAAATATCAATAACCTGTGCGGGAAAATCAATTTCAAATTTTTTTTTTACTTCATCAACACCCCATATTTCAATACCACTGCCTGAACGGCTTGGTTTATACAAAAATATATTTTGTGAAACTAACTGACAAAAATCTTTATCGGGAGTCATCATATAAGTAACAAAACCGGCTTCTGATGCTTGCTTTGCCATAGTTCCAATAACATCATCAGCTTCAAAACCCGGAACTTCGTAAATGGGAATATTAAAAGCATCAAGTAAACTTTTGATATACGGAACGGATTTTTTAATGTCTTCCGGTGTAGCAAGGCGAGTGGCTTTGTAGGCAGGAAAACGAGCGTGACGAAAAGTTTTTGCCGATGAGTCGAAGGCTACAGCTATATGTGTAGGTTTTTCTTTTTGCAATATTTCGGCAAGCGAATTTAAAAAACCAAAAATAGCCGAGGTATTTAAGCCCTTTGATGTAACACGCGGATTTTTAATAAAAGCATAATAAGCCCGAAAAATAAGAGCATAAGCATCGAGCAAAAATAATTTCTTTGACATATTGAATTTTTTGTAAATATAGTAATTAAAAATAAATTTGAAAATTAAGACGGTACATACTCATCTGCAAAAGTAAAGATAAATTGGTATAATCTATGGCTAAAAAGAACATGGGCTGAATAGGTACTTTTTATTTTTATCTGCAACTATTGAGAACTTACGTAATATCTCCATAATATTGTGGATGGCGACTTAGCAGTTTTGAAAGTAAAAAGAAGTCTCAAAACAGTCAATTTTAAAACTTCATAAACCTTTTTTATATTTGTGAGTTGAATTTTTCACCATGAAAATTACCAAATACTTATTGTTCGTCTTTTTATTGTTTTATTCGTTTATTCATGTACAGGGACAAATCCCAAAATCAGATTCTTTGTGGAATGAGTTTAGAAAAGCAAAGCACGATACAACAAAAATAAAGTTATACCTCGAAATTGGAGATATTTACGAATTTCAATTACCCGACACGTCTATTGTTTATTATCAAAAAGCCATTGCGCTCGCCGAAAAGAGTCTTGTTACATCCCATTCGTTATCCCCAATTGTTGCAACCACAATAAAAAAATATTTAGCTTCCTCGATACGTTACATTGGCATTATATACACTAATCAAGGATTCTACGACAAGGGAATTGAATTTTATTTGAAAGCTTTAAAAATATCTGAAGAACTTGGAGATAAGAAAGGCGTCTCACGGTGTTACACTAGTATTGGGATAGTTCAATATTATCAGGGCAATTTCGAAAAGTCTATTGGGTATTTTTTGAAATCTATTAATATTGACAAAGGACTTGGAGATAAAAAAGGAATTGCTGCCGATTACACCAATCTTGGCAACGTTTATTCAGAGATGGGTACTTTTGACAAGGCTCTTGAATATTATATCAAATCTTTAAAAATTGCAGAAGAACTTGAAGACAAAATAGGAATGGCACAGTGTTATGGCAATATAGCCATTATTCATGAGGAAAATGGTTTTTTCAACAAAGCGATGGAATATTATCAGAAATCTTTAAAAATATGTGAAGAACTTGGAGATAAAAATGGG
>PCSS01000123.1 GCA_002771395.1 Bacteroidetes bacterium CG23_combo_of_CG06-09_8_20_14_all_32_9
CAGTAAGCCCATTTTTTTCCTAATTGTTGTAACATCTTGCTTTGTATTAAGAATATCTTCGTTATCAATTATTATTTTGCCTTGTACTTTAACATCTTCGTATAAGTCAGTTAAACGGTTAAGGCTTTTTAGCAAAGTAGTTTTTCCGCAACCGGATGGACCTAAAATAACAGTAATTTTATTTTCTGGAATCTGAACATTAATATTTTTCAATATTTGCTGTTTCCCGATAAATAAATTCAGGTTTATTATGTCAATTTTTGAATTCATATCAGAATTTTATTCTATGTTTATTGTATTTTGATGAAATGTATCGCGAAATAACACTTATCAATAAAATTATTATTGTAAGGATAAGTGCTGAAGAATATGCTCTGCATCTTACTTCTTCAATTGGAGAACCTAATTGAAAAAATATAGCTAATGGCAAAGTAGCAGTTGGTTGCATTATTGAAGTTGGGATATGGTCGGTGTATCCAGTTGTAAATAAAACAGAGGCAGCATCTCCAATTGCTCTTCCAAACGATAAAAGAATTGCTGTTGCCAATCCTGGAACTGTTTGACGAATAAAAACTTTGAATGCTGTTTCAGTTCTTGTTGAACCTAATGATAATGATGCTTCAAAAAGTCCATTTGGAACAGTTTTTAAAACTTCATCTAAAGCTCTAACCATTATTGGTAAAATAAATATGCTTACTGTTATAATACCAGCCAATAATGAAGTTTTTATTCCGAGCATTATCATAATAGTAAAACCAAATGCACCATAAACAATTGATGGGATGCCCCATAATATATCAAGAAAAAACCTGATGCCGTTTACAAAACGGTTATATTTTTTTAAGTAAACGTTTATAAAAAGTGCAATTGGAATTCCGAAAAGCATTGCAATAATTGTAGCACCTATTGATAAGTATAATGAGCCAATAATTGCATTTAAAATGCCACCTTCTTTACCGAAATAAAATCCACCTTTAGGAGTCTGGGAAATCATTTCCCACGACATTGATGGCAACCCTTTGTAAAAAATGCTTAAAACAATTAAAAATAATGAAGAGGTTATAAAAGCAACAGATATATACATCAATGCTTTAAAAATAATTTCTTCCGTTTTCTTAATTTTCATGCGTTTATATTTATTAATTTATTGATATTTCTTAACAGATTGATATAGACTCGTTTTCATCAATCTTCTTCAATCTTTTTTCTCAATCTTATCAATCTTTTTTCATCTTGTTCTCAATCATCCTTATAATCATTCAAGTAGTGAGTTTTTTTAGTCATTAATGTTTCATATTACTGATTTTTTTTCTGAGCTTATAATTGCCATTCGTGATAAGAAATTAAATAAAAGCACTATTGCAAATAATATTAATGCAGCAAGCATAAGTGCTGAATCGTACATAGGAATTGAAAGCATTTCACCGTAATTGTTTGCAATTAAAGCGGGTAGGGGATAACCAGAATCGAAAATTGAAGTTGGTACTTTTACAACATTTCCAACAACCATTAAAACCGCAATTGTTTCACCAAAAGCTCTTGCAACTCCAAGTCCGGTAGCTGAAATTATTCCGGGATTTGCCTTTTTTAACAAAACGTATTTTATAGTTTCCCATTTTGTTGCTCCAACTGAAAGTGATGCTTCAGTTAGTTCTTCGGGAATTGTTCTAAAAATTTCAATTAAAATATTTAATATAAATGGTATTATCATAATTGACAATACCAAAGCACCTGCAAGAATTGTATAACCGGAAGTTTGTATTCCGAAAAAAGGTGCAACAGTTTTTGAAATAAATGGAACAACAATTAAAATTCCCCAAACTCCGTAAATGACAGATGGAAGCCCAGCAAGTATATCAATAACAGGGTGCATAAATGCTAAAATACTTTTTTTAGCATATTGTGTTAAGTAAATTGCAGTAAGTACGCATACTGGTGCAGCTATAATAATTGAAAGAAACGTTACCCACAACGAACTGGTTATAAAGGGCAAGAAACCAAATTTCCCTTGCATTGGTTTCCATTCACTTTCTGTAAGTAAATCGAAAAACGATTGGTCGTGTAAAACTGGTAGCGATTTTAAATATAAACCAACAGCAAGTAATATTGGCATTAATAATAAAATTACCAATGAAATTACCATCCAAAAATGTGATGTTATATCTATTGTTTTTCGGCTAATAAATCTCATTAATTTATTTTAATTTTTCGATTTGAGATTTAATATTTTCGTCGGTAAGTTTAACATAACCGCCTTCGTTAATATATTTTTGTCCATCTGTTAAAATCCAGTTATAGAAAGCTAAAACTATTGGATTAGTTGTTTTCCCTTTTGTTACTAAAAATAACTCCCGTGCTGGTGGCGATGGGTATCTGTTAGTACGTATAGCATTTGTTATAGAGTCAAGATTTTGATAAAAATTTTCATCAGGTTCTAAAACTCCGTTTTCGTTTAAATCAATCGGTATAATTGCTAAACCAGGGTATAAAACTCTGCTTTTTAAATCGTAAGCATAAATCACATTATTATATCCAATACCATTAATGTCATTTTTTACAGCATCGGCAATTCCAGGGTCACCAAAAACGCCAGTCCCTAATAAGTCTTCTTGTTTTATATTAAAAAATTTAGCCCACATTTCGCCGGCACCACAAGCATCGGAACGGTTGTAAACATTAATATTTGATTTATTGTTTGCAGAATATATTTTTCCCCATGTAATTTTTTTGTTTTCGGTAAATAGTGATGCTAATTGTGTTTTAGTAATTCCTTTTTTTTGTATTTCTGAGAAAACCGGATTAGAAGCATTAATTACAGGCACGACTGCGTCTTTTGTTACGGCTATAAACCAAGCTCCTTTTTGAATTTCTTCGACTTTTATTTCACGCGATACCATTGCAATATCAACCATATTTTGCAAAACATCAGCTATTCCTTTACCAGCACCACCTGCCGACACATCAATTCTAACATTCGGATTAATTTTTTGAAATTCTTCAGCCCATTTTACTACCATTGGATAAAGTGCAAAAGCTCCACTTATACTGATACTTCCCGAAAGTTCGTTTTTGTTACTTTCATTTTTTTTGTCAGTATTGCTTGAACATGAAACCTGAAAAAACAATACTATACTCAATGCTACTAATGATAAAATTTGTTTTGTTTTCATGTGTTTATATTTTTGTAATTTGTTGTTCAAAAAAAACTCACTGTCATTCAATAGTCATACATAGTCATTCAATTGTTTCATTGTTTCA
>PCSS01000099.1:0-3139 GCA_002771395.1 Bacteroidetes bacterium CG23_combo_of_CG06-09_8_20_14_all_32_9
TAAATATCAGCAATTTATCTTCAGGAATTTATATGGCAAAATTCCAAACAACTGATGGCACTTTCAGTAAAAAAATTATTAAGAAATAATTTTTAATTTATTTATTACCTAAAATCCGCAAGTAAAAAAAAACTATTTTCCAATTTCCCGCTAATAACGCTGATTTACCCCGTTAGATAATTGCTATTTATATATTGTTCGCTCTTTTTTTAAACTATCTCACGGGGTAAATCTGCGGGAGACAATGAGTTATAAATCACTTGCGGATTTAAGGAATTAGATGAACAGCAATACTTCGATAAAAATTTGTAACCTATTGAAAACCAAAGAAAAATACTGTAAAGGCACTAAATCGCAAAGACTTAATTATCAATACTTTACGTTCCCTGCCACGTTAAATAATTACTATTTTTTCAGTTCGTTTATTTCTAAGTTCTCTAACCGGGGTAAACGTCTTTGCGGTGAAAGAAAAAGTACTGAACTATTGAACAGAATACTTTATTTAATAGTTTCAATTATAATTATATCGTCATGTGGTTCTGATAATTATACTATAAATGCATCGGGAATGAAGTATAAGTTTTTTATTAAAAACGAAGAAAATAAAAAACCTGTAGTTGGCGATATTCTTGTTTTATATATGCGTTATACTACTGAAAAAGATTCTGTGCTTTTCGATACAAAAGAGTTGAACGGACAGCCTTTCAGAATGAAAATGAATGCTGCATCAGAAAATGGAAGTACAATTAACGATGCTTTTGCATTGATGCACGAAGGCGATAGTGCACAATTCATTGTTGATGCCGAAAGATTTTATACTGAAACAAAAAATACAGAAGTTCCATGTTTCATTAATAAAAACAGCAAACTTATTTTCAATATTAAACTTGTCGAAATTTTTAGTTATGATAAATATTTAAAAGAGAAAAAAATTGTTCAGATAAAAAATACAAAAGAAGAACAAATAATTCTTGAATCTTATTTGCAAAATGCAAATATTACTATAAAGCCTGCCAACAGCGGATTATATTATATTGAGGATTTAACAGGAAAAGGAAGCAAACCTAAAACCGGGCAAAAAGTTACCATTCACTATACAGGTTCATTTATTAATGGCGAAATTTTCGATTCATCTTTAAAACGTGGTGAAGCTTTTGAATTTGAATTTGGGGCAAATCAGGTTATTCCCGGATTAGAAGAAGGTGTTGGTATGATGAAAACCGGCGGGAAAGCCACTTTAATAATTCCTTCACATATAGCTTATGGCAGTCAACAATATAAAATGATTCCACCATTTTCAACATTAATTTTTGAAGTAGAACTTTTAAATATCAAATAATATGAAAACAAAAACTTTGTGTCTTGCAGCCTTAACATTTAATTTAATAACATTTCAAATTATGAGTCAAACTAAAGACTTTACAACTACACCTACCGGGCTTAAATACATTATCCACGTAAAAGGAAAAGGCGTTCAGCCTAAACCGGGTGAGAGAGTGTCGGTAAATTATGTTGGTAAATTAATAAATGATACCGTTTTTGACAGTTCGTACAAACGCGGTCAGCCATTTACATTTACTTTAGGTCAGGGTCAAGTTATAAAAGGCTGGGATGAAGGTATTTCCTTGCTTAGCGAAGGCGATTCTGCAACTTTTATTATTCCTCCCGATTTAGGTTACGGACAACAAAATATGGGTTCAATACCCCCAAATTCTACACTTAATTTTGCTGTTAAACTGGTAAAAATTTTTCCGGAAATAAAAGTAGAACCTTATAACACAGGAGGGAAAGACACAATAACAACACCTACCGGTTTAAAAGTTATTATTGTTTCCGAAAAAAATAAAAATGGCGACAGACCACCAAAAGGCGCTACCGTTAAAGTTCATTATACAGGTTATTTTGAAGACGGAAAAATTTTCGATTCATCTGTAAAACGCGGCGAACCGATTAGTTTTCCTGTTGGCAAAGGCATGGTTATAAAAGGCTGGGACGAAGGTATTTCTATGTTAAAAGCAGGTGATAAGGCACGTTTGCTTATTCCTTACCGGTTAGCTTATGGCGATGCAGGTCGCTCACCTGTTATTCCTGCAAAAGCAAATTTAATTTTTGATGTTGAACTTATTGATTTTGTTCCCGAAGTAAAACCCCCGGCTTTTAATACAAAAGGAAAAGATACTCTTTCAACTCCAACCGGTTTAAAATACATCATTGTAGATAAAGGTAAAGAAGGCTCTGTAAAAGCGGAAACCGGAAAAACAGTATCAGTTCATTATACAGGTTTTTTTGAGAATGGCGATGTTTTCGATTCGTCGGTACAGCGAGGACAACCACTAAGTTTCCAACTTGGCAAAGGCATGGTTATAAAAGGCTGGGACGAAGGTGTTTCTCTTATGAAAACCGGCGATAAATTCAGGTTACTTATACCTTATCAATTAGCTTATGGCGAACAGGGTTATCCGGGTGTCATTCCTCCAAAATCAAATCTTATTTTTGATGTAGAACTCATGGATGTAAAGTAACCAGAAGCCAGTAACCGGTAATCGGTAACCGGTAAGCGGTAACCAGTTATTTTATGTCAGCCAGTTCTGTTTTTTGAATTGCGAGAGTAGCTCCCACAACCGAAAAAATACTTACAAAATTCCCGATAAAAGCACCACAAAATGGTATTATTATACTAATTGTAAAAATTAACCCGGTGGCAAAAGCAATTCCTTTATGATAACGGACAAATTTTACACTTTGGCTTATTGTAAGTTTTTTGCGTTCCAACGAATAATCAAGATATGTGAATCCATAAAAATACGCAGAAACGAATATCAACAAAATCGTGCTTAACAGTGCGATAAACCAACCAATTACAGGAATAAAAGATAAAATAAAAATGCCAAGTATAATTCCCGATTCGTAAAGCATATTTCTAACGGTTATAATTATTCCGCGAACTAAATCACGCATCCACTGTTCCCCGTTAAAGGGATATGTTTTTCTGGTAACGATTTTCTCGGTTTTTTCCGACAGGTAAGCAAAAACAGGCGACATTAATATTAAAACAATGTATCCTCCAAAATATATAAAAACCGAGAAGAACAGAATTTTAATAGCTATCCATACAAATCCTGTAACAATTCCTTCTAAT
>PCSS01000099.1:3151-3301 GCA_002771395.1 Bacteroidetes bacterium CG23_combo_of_CG06-09_8_20_14_all_32_9
CATGTTTTAGCACCTTCAAGATGAATTAAATCAAGTATCCATGCTTGTAATTTTTCAAGGGGATTATATCAAAAAATGGACTAAGTTTGCCATCAAAATGATATAATTCTCCTATGATTCAATCGCATTCTCTTTTGCCGATTTTTGAAA
>PCSS01000137.1 GCA_002771395.1 Bacteroidetes bacterium CG23_combo_of_CG06-09_8_20_14_all_32_9
ATTAAAAAAAATACAGAAGCATTATTAATTACAGAATTCTTTTATAACATCATAAGCCTGTGAATATCCTAATTCGCCAGCCTTGCTTAAATCTAAACAGCCACTATTTTTTTGTCCTAAATTAATTTTTGCAGCTCCTCTATTGTAATAAGCATTTGCATCATCAGGATTAATTTCTATTACTTTGGTAAAGTCTGATATAGCACCGCTACAGTCTTGTAGTTCATACTTTGCAATTCCTCTATTGTAATAAGCTTCTGCATGATTAGGGTTAATTTCTATTGCTTTGTTGCAGTCTGATATAGTACCCCTATAGTCTTGTAATTTTCTCTTTGCATTTCCTCTATTGTTATAAGCATTTGCATCATCAGGATTAATTTCTATTGCCTTGTTGTAATCTGATATAGCACCGCTATAATCTTGTAATTCAAATTTTGCAACTCCTCTATTGATATAAGCATTTGCACTATTAGGATTAATTTCTATTGTTTTGTTGTAGTCTGATATAGCACCTCTATAGTCTTGTAAATCAGCTTTTGCAACTCCTTTGTAAAAAAACTCCTCTGCTGTTTGGCTGTTGCAATTTATGATTGAACTAAAAACAAGTATTAAAAAAAATGTTGTTTTCATAATAATAAATTATTTTTTTTAATATACTCATATGCTTCTTTATATCCTAATTCTCCTGCTTTACTCCAATCTAAAAACGCTCCATTCTTATCCCCATTTTTATTTTTTGAATTGCCCCGTTTGTAGTATGCTTCTGCAAATTTAGGATTGAGTTCAATAGCTTTGTTAAAATCCTGAATTGCACCAACGTAATCTTTTAGATTAGCCTTTGAATATCCTCGATTGTAATATGCCTCTGCATATTTAGGATTAAACTTAATTGCCTTGTTAAAATCCTGTATTGCTCCGCTATAATCTTGTAGTTTAAACTTTGAAAATCCTTTGCTTAAATAAAACTCTGCATAAAAATCACAAATCTCAATTGCCTTGTTATAATCCTGTATTGCACTATTATAATCTTGTAATCCAGATTTTGAAACTCCTCTGTTAAAATAAAATATTGCAATCGCAGGATTAATCTCAATTGCTTTATTAAAATCCTCTATTGCTCCGCTGTAATCTTTTAATGCAGCTTTTGAATTGCCCCGATTGTTATAAGAATATTCGCTCTTATTATTAATCTCAATTGCCTTGTTATAATCCTGTATTGCACCGCTATAATCTTTTATTCCAGATTTTGAAATTCCTCTGTTAAAATAAAACTTTGAAATCTTAGGATTAATCTCAATTGCCTTGTTAAAGTTTTCTATTGCCTTGTTAAATTCATCTATAGCTCCGCCGTAATTTGCTAATCTTAACTTTAAAATGCCCATGATGTAATATACCTCTGCACTCATCGGATTAATTTCTAATGCCTCGCCACAGTCATCTATTATTTTGTTTATTTCTTCATATCTTCCTGTAATATACCTTGGAATACCAATGTTAAAATAAACTTCACCATTTTTTGGATTAATTTGTAATTTTTCCATACGTAAATAATTTTATAAATTATATTTTCATTTCTTTTAAATTTAAACTTCATGCTTACTCTATTCAGTTTTCAGCGACACTGTGCTTACTTTTTTATTTGGTGTCAGTTTTCAGTTTATCCGACTTTGGGTTGGTCAGCCCGTTATTGACCGCTATGTCTTTTCTTCGCCTTGTTGCGATATTTCTTGTAATTTCAAGTCCAAAGGTAAAAAGTTTTAACAAAGAACGCAAATTTATTTTAGCTGTTACACCAACAATAAGGCTAATGTTGTGTTATGCACCGTATTTCTTTTTCAAGAAAATAAGTATTTTAAAAAATAATGAATTTACCGAGAAATTAGAATAATGTTATTTTAAAGCTTTTCGATGGGTCATCGAATTTAAAACATTTTCAAGGGGATATTTTATTTCTGCAAATGTATATTCGTTAATTGTCCCCTTACTGGCTTTATGTCTTCCTGTTTTATTTATAATATCAAGTTTCAATCTTTTAAATTGAGTAGTTATAATATAAATAGAATCTGCTTTTAGTATTGTTCCCAAGTCCAAATTTGAAGAAAATTTATGTTTGAATTTTTTAGGAACAAGTTCTTTTAAGTTTTCAGTGGATGAATTACGAGAACATTCGTATTTTATTACACGACCCAATATGTCGTCAATTTGAGGAGAACTTGGAACTATTTTTCTCGCTATTACCTCACATTTATCGCATTCGATTGATTCTCCAGCCAAATGTAGCAACATGTATTATACAATTAGTTTGCTTAATATCGACTGGGACTTTATTCCAAAAATTTCTGTTACTTCATCAACTGATAAATTTTTTGGTAAGCTTTGCATAATAATGACTAATGCAGCAAAATCTAAATCTGAATTTAATTCTTTAAGATTAATGAAATATTTATCAGAATTTTCTTTTAGCTCTGCTTCATATTCTTCTTCAGAAATCTGATTCTCAATTAACTGAATATATAATTGCAAAAATTTCGATTTTTTTATTAAATTCAAAATAGCTTCATGATAAAATAAATCTTTAATTCTACCAAAGCTAATTAAAGTCTCTATATCAGAAGCCTTTAACTTAAACTCAAAGAAATTTTGACTAACTTTAATTCTGGTTGAAAATTCTGATTTAAAAACAGTATTTCCCATTGTTGATAATTCAGGCTTTTGCTGAATATCTTCAAAATATGTCAATACATCAGTTTCCATGTTGCTTGATTATATAATTTATATGATTCTTAATGGTATTTTCTTTAATAAAACCAAGATCTTTATAATGAAAGTTATACATTACATATTTCGTTTCACCACAACTTAAAATAACATTAACAGTATAGTCGGGTTCGATTTTGATTAATTTTATTTCACTAAGAGAGTATTTATTTGTATAGTCGGGAATTTTTAAATCTTTAATTTTACAATTATATGGTAATTTATAATTAAATCCAGCTAATAAATTTGGTGTAAAAGGCAAGGTTGTGATTAATTTAATAACAATTCTATTTGCAATCTCAATTAGTTCATTATTAATGTTTTCAAATCTAATTTCAAAAGCTCTGTCAGTCGGTATTAGTCGTAAGTTTTTATATTTATATATTGGTTGTAAGTTATTGTCAAATCCAAGTTCTAATTCTTCATTTCCCTGAAGTCCCAACAATTCAGACATTACCCAACTAGGCTTGAAAATCTTTGTGTTCCAGTTACCTACGAGAATTATTGATATGTTTTTTATCCTTTTCAATTTGCTAAAAAATTATTTGCAAA
>PCSS01000202.1:0-147 GCA_002771395.1 Bacteroidetes bacterium CG23_combo_of_CG06-09_8_20_14_all_32_9
TTGTAATATAGTTGGTATCCAAAGTTTCGAACATTTTATAGAAACCATCAGTACTCCCAGAATCTATAATCTGAATAGTTGGCGTTTGGCAGATAGCAAAACTAGAAGTAAAAATCAGAATAATCATTAATTTTACTTTCATATTTA
>PCSS01000202.1:170-1115 GCA_002771395.1 Bacteroidetes bacterium CG23_combo_of_CG06-09_8_20_14_all_32_9
ATGTTTTCTCTGTAGGACAAAACCAATAACAATCACTTTCTGAAAAAAACAAATCCTTATCACCGGTACTAAAGCCTCTTCGAGCTAATTCTAATTTTAATGAATTATCATCTAATTTATGAATAACATATTGAGTAGTATCTGGAAATGTAATACCAGCATAAAAACTACCCATACAATTGTATGGGCATGGACATGGATCAGCAATCGTATCATATCTAAGAATGTATAAAAACCAATGTTTATTCTTTGGCAAATAGTATTTACTTTTTTCTTTTTTTATCCACCATTTACATTTGTATGGTGTACTCCATCTGTTATATCCCAAAGGACTATTATAATTTATATATGCTGCATCATTCTTTGCAAATTCAATAACTACTTTATTGTACATATTTGTGTCACCTGGACAAATAGTAATAGAACTGCTCCATTTTCCTATTAATTCTTTTTCGTATTTATGTTTTTTGCAACTTTGTGATACTAATATTATTAGTAAAAAAACTATTATACATGCTGTTAATTTTTTCATTGTATTAAAAAATTATAGTTGCAAAAATTATTTAATAATGCTTTTTTCTAATTCGTTTATTCTTTTATCTTGCTTAATAAGGTAAAGAGTTAATTCTTCAATTTTCTTTAAAAGTAGAATATTCATTTCTGTTAAATCTATTCCGTTCCTGTTCATTTCATCGGCAGAAGGGACATCGGGTAAATGTTTACATGTATCAATATAATTTTCTAATTCATTTAAAGGCAGTAATTTATAGTTTTTGTCAAACACATAATCGGCACCGGGCACATCTGCAATTACTTTAATTCTTTCGCAAATAATTTTACCATCAACAGCTAATTTATAACCTGCTGGTATGGTTGTTGTTCCAATTCCAACATTGCCATCAGCATTTTCAACTGTAAAAGTGCTTTCACCACATATTCTATTGC
>PCSS01000202.1:1127-1659 GCA_002771395.1 Bacteroidetes bacterium CG23_combo_of_CG06-09_8_20_14_all_32_9
CCGGCACGGGAATATTAACTTGTAAACTTTTATTGTTTGAACAAATATCGCCTATCTCTGCTGTAAAAGTGGCTCCGGGTCCTGTTTCAAAACCGGGTTCAAGTGATATTGATTGACTGGCTTTATAGTTTAACATTACTCGATTATTGAAAATGTTACCGAATCGTTCCATGCTTTGATAATTCCTTTTTCTTGTGATGTATATATACTATCGGGTGAGGATAATAAAAATACATTGTTAAATATTTTTCCATCAATGTTTAATGATTCAAAATACTTGATAGAATTTTGAAGATGAAGTGCATGTTGTGAGTGATTCAAGTAATTTATTTTATAAAATATTACACTAAATTGACTTGTATAATCAGCCTCGATAATAATACTATATGTAGTATCCAAAGCACCTGCTGTTAAACTAAAATCTTCATAATATTTATTTGGAATGCGCTTATTATAATTTATAATATATTTTTTTACTAATTAGAAAGATCAAAGTATCATTATTGTTTTTTAGTAATTTTAATGTATCACC
>PCSS01000202.1:1729-2734 GCA_002771395.1 Bacteroidetes bacterium CG23_combo_of_CG06-09_8_20_14_all_32_9
CATGCAAGTAATAAAATAATTAAATTTAGAATTAATATTTTAATAACTGTGTTCATTGTTTTTAATGGTTCTAATGATATTAATTTTACATTACTCTATAATTGACAATGTTAATGTGTCATTCCAATATTTTATTATCCCTTTTTCACGTGAAATTATTAAATTACCAAGATTATAAACATTATAGTATAATTTGTTATCAATAGTTAAAGTATCAATTTTTTGAAATAAATTTTGATTGTATAAATCTTGTATTCTGGGTTTTTCATTTAAAACAATTGTTGAAAATAAGGCAAAAGGATAATTTATAATTTCATAATCTATTGAACCTTTTACTGAACTACAATAAATATTAAAGTTTTCATAATAAATATTTCGTTTACCTGCATGAATATTATAACCAGTATTTTTGCTTTCTACAACAAAAGTTAACGTATCATTATTATTTAATAAAAGGTTAAATGTATCTCCAGTATTATATGTGTAATATAGCGAACTATTCCTTATATTTTCAGGAATGTTTATATATTCTTTTTTCTTTAAACATGATAATAACATGTAAGAAATTAAAATGAAAAAAAAATATTTTATTTTCATAATTAATACTTTATTAGTTTTTTGGAATGTTCAATACCGTTAAAAGTGAGTTTTAGAATATATAAACCATCAGGCTTTTCAGAACAATTTATTATTAATCGATTATTATACAAAACTTCTTCAGAATAAATATTGTTCGATAGCATATCTAAAATTTGAACTTTTATTTGTTTGTTTTCGATTCCATTTGATACAATAGTAATAAAGTACAATCCATTACTTGGATTAGGATAAACTATTACTTCGTCATTATTTTTTTCAATAGGTAATTTTTCTCTTTGTTTTATTTCCGGTTTACAAATTACATTTATAATTCTGGTACTTGTAGCTTCACCTTGTTGCGAAATAGAAGTGCAGGTAAGAGTATATTGCCCCAATGGTAAATTTGATGGTGTTGTAAATTCGCTT